>CAXTCO010000019.1:0-17949 GCA_964242255.1 uncultured Caulobacteraceae bacterium
GAGCCGCTCCAGGTCGTGCCGGCGGGGAGGCGCGCGCCGGCGGGCACGGCGGTGAGGTCCTCCAGCACCGCGTCGTCGCCCATCACCGCGCCGCGGCCGACCACGGTCAGCGCGCCGAGCGACGCGCGGGCGCCGATCGTCACCCGGCCGATCCGCAGCAGGCCCCGCTCGACGGAGGTGGTGGCCAGCACCGCACCCTCCGCCAAGAGGGCGCCGTCGCCGATGCTCACGAGGTCCGGCGCGTCGATGTTCGCAATGTTGAGGAAGGCGTCCCGCCCGATCCGCGCCCCCAGCAGGCGGTAGTAGAGCGCCAGCAGCGGCGTGCCGCCCAGGTACTGGGTGGGCGTCACCGCCAGCACGCGCCGCACGAACCACCAGCGCAGATAGTAGCTCCCCCAAAGCGGGAAGTCGCCCTCGCGGAAGCGGCCGATCACGATCCACTTGACGGCGACCGACAGCAGGATCGCCAGCGGCGGGATGCCCACGAAGGCCCCGAAGGCGACGCCCAGGGCCGGGGCGCGCCCGATCTCGCCGGAGAACCAAGTGTAGGCGAGGTAGGGGAAGATCCACTGGATGCCCGAAAGGGCGAAGATCAGGGGCAGCAGCAGCGTCTGCGCCGCGACGCACAGGAGACGGCGGCCGGCGGGGACCGGGTGGAACGGCTCCTCCGGCGGGCGCGGCGACTGCGCCCCGC
This sequence comes from uncultured Caulobacteraceae bacterium, assembly GCA_964242255.1. Classification (GTDB taxonomy): domain Bacteria; phylum Pseudomonadota; class Alphaproteobacteria; order Caulobacterales; family Caulobacteraceae; genus JASLDZ01. The sequence continues at coordinate 695 of CAXTCO010000019.1, forward strand.
CTGCTGCGTCCAGCCTGGCCGCGAGGCGGCGGAGGGTGGGGGCGGCGTAGAGGTCCTGGATGGACACCCGCGCCAGCCCGGCCCGGGTCCGCGCCAGGGAGACCATGCGCGCCGCCCTCAGGGAGTGGCCGCCCAGGTCGGTGAAGAAGTCGTCCTCCACCGACACGGGCGTCGGAGCGAACACCTGCGCCCACACGTCGAACAGCTTGGCCTCGGTCGGCGTGGCGGGGGCCACGCGCTCGCGCTCGACGGGCGCCGGCCGCTCGGGCTTGGGCAACGCCTTGCGGTCCACCTTGCCCGAGACCAGCGTCGGCAGGGTGTCGCGCACCTCCCACACGGCGGGCCGCATGTAGGCGGGCAGCCGCTCGTCGAGCCGGGCGCGGACGCGGTCCAGGTCGGGCCGTGCGGCGCCGCGCGGGGTGACGAAGGCGGCCAGGAGATCGCTCCCGTCCGCTTCCGGGTAGAGCATCACCACCGCTTGGTTCACCGAGGCGTCCTCGGCGATCACCGACTCGATCTCGCCAAGCTCGACGCGGTAGCCCCGGATCTTCACCTGCAGGTCGATGCGGCCCAGGAACTCGATCTCGCCCGCGGGGTCGAGGCGTACGAGGTCGCCGGTGCGGTAGGCGCGCTCGGGGCCGCCGGAGGGGCCGGCGAAGGCCGTCTCCACGAACTTCTCGGCGGTGAGCTCCTCGCGGTGCAGGTAGCCCCAGCCGACGGCGGGGCCGCCGATCAGCAGCTCGCCCTCCGCGCCGGCGGGCACGGGCTGCAGCTCGGCGTCGACCACCCATGCGGTGAAGCCGGGCAGGGGGCCGCCGATGGTGACCGGTCGGTCGGGGTGCAGCTCGGTCCAGGTGGCGGTGACGGTGGTCTCCGTCGGGCCGTAGGTGTTGAGCATGCGCCGGCCCGGCCGCGCCCAGCGGCGCACCAGCTCCGGCGGGCACACCTCGCCGCCGACGTTCAGCAGCCGCACGCCCGGCACGTCGTCCTCGATCACCGAGAGCAGCGAGGGCACGGGCATCCAGACGGTGACGCCCGCCCCCGCCAGGGCCGCCGCCAGGTCCGGCCCCGAGCGCGCCAGCACCTCCGACGCGACCAGCAGCTCCGCGCCGTGGAGGAAGGCGGCCCACATCTCCTCCACCGACACGTCGAAGGACAGGGAGGCGCCGGCGTAGACGCGGTCGTCGGCGGTGCAGCCCAGCACCGCCGCCTCCGAGCGGATCTGGAAGCAGACGTTGCTGTGGCGGATCACCACGCCCTTGGGCCGCCCCGTCGAGCCGGAGGTGTAGATGACATAGGCGGCGTCCTCCGGCGTGGCTCCCGTGGCCTCGCGCGTCAGCGGTTCGGCGGGCTGGGCGGCGATGTCGCCCAGCCCGCTGTCCACCGTCACCACCTTGCGGCCGCCGTCCGCGAAGCTCGCCGCCCGCTCCCGCAGGGTGATCACCGCGTGCGCCTCGCTCTCGGCGGCGATGTAGGCGGCGCGCTCGGCGGGCACGGACCAGTCGACCGGCACGTAGGCGGCGCCGGCCTCCATGACGCCGAGGAGAGCCATGTACTGGTCCAGCCCGCGCGGCAGGCAGACGACCACCCGGTCGCCGCGCCGCACGCCCTCGCCGCACAGGCGCCGTGCGAACTGCGAGGCGCGGGCCTTCAGCTCCGCATAGGTCAGCCGGTCGCGCCGGGGCGTCTCCGTCGACGGGTCGATCAGGCGCAGGGCCGTGCGGTCGGGGTGGGCCAGCGCGGTGGCCGCGAACACCTCGTGCAGCAGCTCGTCGCGCTGGAGCGGGCCTGCGGGGTGCGGTGCGGCGGGTGAGGGGACGGATGCGACCAAGCGTGGGGGAGCCGGCGTGTGGGGAGGCTCCGCTTAGTCTCGGGAGCGCGCAGCGGCAATGAAGCGCCGCGCGTCGCGCAGGCTCAGGGGCGGACCGGCGACACCGGTTCGGCCGCGCGGGTCTCGCCGCCGCGCCACGCCCGCTCGAACGGCAACCGCCAGGCGTGCGGGGCGACCAGCTGGTGGATCGACTTCGGGCCCCAGGAGCCGGGCTCGTAGAGGCGGACGGGCGGGGGCGCGTCCAGGAGCGGCTGCGACACCTCCCACAGGCGCTCGATGCCGTCGGCGGTGGTGAACAAGGTGCGGTCGCCGCGCATGGCGTCCAGGATCAGGCGCTCGTAGGCCTCCAGCACCTCGCCCGCGCGCTCCGTCTCGCTGACGGAGAACTGCAGGCTCAGCTTGTCCAGCCGCATGCCCGGGCCCGGCCGCTTGCCGTAGAAGCTGAGCGACATCTTGGAGGCGTCGGCCAGGTCGAAGGTCAGGTGGTCCGGCCCCTGCGCGCCGACGCCCGAGCCCGTTGGGAACATGCTCTTGGGGGGCTCGCGGAAGGCGATGGAGATGATCCGCTGCCCCTCCGCCATGCGCTTGCCGGTGCGCAGGTAGAAGGGCACGCCCGCCCAGCGCCAGTTGTCGATCCGGCACTTCAGGGCGATGAAGGTCTCCGTGTCGGACTCGGGATCGACGCCCTCCTCCTTGCGGTAGCCGATGTACTGCCCGCGCACGATCTCGCGCGGGTCCAGCGGCAGCATGGAGCGGAACACCTTGTTCTTCTCCTCGCGGATGGGGGCGGGCGCCAGCGAGGTGGGCGGCTCCATGGCCATGAAGCCGACGATCTGGAACAGGTGGGTGACCACCATGTCGCGGAAGGCGCCGGTGGTCTCGTAGAAGCCGGTGCGCTTGCCCAGGCCCAACGTTTCCGGCACGTCTATCTGCACGTGGTCGATGAAGGTGCGGTTCCAGATCGGCTCGAAAAGGCCGTTGGCGAAGCGGAAGGCCAGGATGTTCTGCGCCGCCTCCTTGCCGAGGAAGTGGTCGATGCGGAAGATCTGATCCTCGGCGAACACTTCGTGCAGGCGCGCGTTAAGCGCCACGGCGCTCTCCAGGTCGACGCCGAAGGGTTTCTCCATGATCACGCGGGAGCCTTCGACCAGGCCCGCGTCGCCCAGCATCCGCACCGCGGGAAGGGCGGCCGACGGCGGCACGCTGAGGTAGTGCAGCCGCCGGCTCCCGTCGCCCAGGCTCGCCTCCGCCGCCTCCACCGCCGCCTTCAGCCCCGCCGCGCCTGCGGACAGGGGCACGTAGTCGAGGGTGTCGGCGAAGGCGCTCCAGCTCTCCGCCCGGGGCGAGCGCGTGGAGAACTGGTCCATCGCCTCGCGCGCCAGGGCGCGGAAGCCGGCGGCGTCCATCTCGTCGAGCGACACGCCGATGATGCGGCAGCCCGGGATGAAGCCGCTGTCGACCAGGTGGTGCAGCCCGGGGATCAGCTTGCGCCGCGCCAGGTCTCCCGTCGCCCCGAACAGCACGACCACCTGCGGGCGGCCCGGCCCGACCGTGACTGGAACCTTCGCCATCGCCCGCGTCGCCCCGTGTGAAAGAAGCTCCTGATGGCACGTCGCCGCGGCTCGCGCACCCCGCCGCCGCGCAGCGCGGGGTCAGGCGGCGTGCAGCCCCGGCGCGCCCCGCTCGACGCCGAAGCTCCGGCGCAGGCTCAGCCCGCCGCCCGGGCGGCTGATCTGGTCCACGACCTTGAAGTCCGCCCGCCACCGGTCGCGGCCCACCTCGTGCAGCATGTAGCCGCGGCGGCTGTTGATGAACGGGCAGTGCGGGTTGTGGTCGCGGATGTAGGCGGAGGCGGGGTGGACCTCCTCGCCGTCGCCGCCGGAGCTGATGGAGGTGGCCACGAACTCGGTGGCCAGCGCCCGGCCCTCCTTGCCGCGCTCGCGCAGCTCCAGGGCGTAGTTCTGGTGCTCGTCGCCGGTGGTGACGACCACGTTGGAGACCTTGTGCGCGGCGATGTGGTCCAGCAGCCGCCGGCGCGCCGCCGGGTAGCCGCCCCAGCTGTCCATGTTCCAGATCTCGCCCGGCTGGCCGTCGTGGTCGCGTCGGTCGAGCGGCGACATCATCACCTGGTTGGCGACGAGGTTCCAGCGGCGCGTCCCGTTCTGCAGGCCGTCGAACAGCCAGCGTTCCTCGGCGGCGCCCATGATCTGCGCGTTCGGCCGCAGCGCTTCGGCGCACACGGGCTTGAAGTTGTCGCCGCAGGGCTGGTCGTCGCGGAACTGGCGCGTGTCGAGGAAGTGGCAGTCCAACAGGTCGCCGTAGGAGGCGCGGCGGAAGATCTGGATCGCGTAGCCGTGCGGGAAGCTGCGGCGGCGCAGGGGCATGTTCTCGTAGTAGGCCTGGGCGGCGGCCTGCCGTCGCAGGTTGAACACTTCGGGCGGCGTTCCGTCCTGGTCGTACTGCGAGGCCCAGTTGTTGTCGATCTCGTGGTCGTCCCACGTCACCCACCAGGTGTGGGCGGCATGGGCGGCCTGCAGGTCGACGTCCAGCTTGTACTGCGCGTAACGCGAGCGGTAGTCGTCCAGGCTGTAGGGCTCGTCGGCGAAGTGCTCGCGCACTTTGGCGACGGGCAGGCCGTGGTCGGTGCGGGTGTGGGCGCCGCCGCGGCCCTCGTAGATGTAGTCGCCGTAGTGCCAGACGAAGTCGACGTCCGGCTCCTCCGCGGCGTGGCGGTGGGCGGTGTAGAGGCCGTCCTCGTAGTTCTGGCAGCCCAGGGCCAGGAAGCGCACGCGCTCCTGCCGTGCGCCCGGCGGGGGCAGGGTGCGCGCCCGGCCGGGCGGGGAGCGGTCGCGGCCGGCGGTGAAGCGGTACCAGTAGGGCCGGTCGGACTTGAGCCCGCCGACCTCCACGTGGACCGAGTGGCCGAGCTCCGGCCGCGCGGTCTCCTCGCCTTTGGCCACGACGGTCTTGAAGCCGTCGTCCTCCGCCACTTCCCAGCCGACCGGGACCGTCGCCATCGGCATGCCCGAGTGGAGCGCCATCGGGTCGGGCGCCAACCGCGTCCAGATCACGAAGCCGTCCGGCTCCGGGTCGCCGGAGGCCACGCCCAGCTGGAAGGGCGTCACGCGGAACAGCGACTGGGCGCGCACGACGGCGGGCGCTGCGGCTGCGGCGGCGGCGGCGGCGAGCACGGAGCGGCGGGGCAGGAGAAGGGGCATCACGCACTCCGGAACAGCGCCGGGACGCCTAGCGCGCCGGCGCTACAGGCGCGTGACAAAGGGGTGTGACGAAGCCGTCACCGGCGCGTCACCGACTCGCGGCACGAGGGTGCGGGAGCCCCGCCTTCGGAGCCGCACGCCATGGACGCCTCCGCCCACCGGCGCCACTGCCGCGCCGTGTTCATCAGCGACCTGCACCTGGGCGCGCGCGGATGCCAGGCCGAGCTCCTGCTCGACTTCCTCCAGCACGTCGACTGCCGCACCCTCTACCTCGTCGGCGACGTGGTGGACGGGTGGCGGCTCAAGTCGGGCTGGCGCTGGCCTGCGAGCCACGACGCGGTGCTCCAGCACATCCTGGCGCTCGCGCGTCGCGGGGTGAAGGTGGTCTACACGCCCGGCAACCACGACGAGTTCGCCCGCGCCTTCTACGGCGAGCACTTGGCCGGCGTTGTGGTCGCGCCCGAGGCGGAGCACGAGGCGGCCGACGGCCGGCGCTACCTCGTGGTCCATGGCGACCTCTACGACGGCGTGGTGATGCGGGCGCGCTGGCTCGCTTTCGCAGGCGACTGGGCCTACCGCGCCCTGCTCCGCGCCAACACGGCCTGGAACCACGCGCGGCGGCGGCTGGGCCTCGGCTACTGGAGCTTCGCGCGCTTCCTGAAGAGCCGGGTCAAGCAGGCCACCCGCTTCGTGGACGACTTCGAGCGCGAGCTGGCCGCCGAGGCGTGCCGGCGCGGGCTGGACAGCGTGATCTGCGGCCACATCCACAAGGCCGAGCGCCGCGTCATCGACGGCGTCGTCTACATCAACGACGGCGACTGGGTGGAGAGCTGCACGGCGGCCATCGAACACTTCGACGGCCGCATCGAGATCGTCGACTGGGCGGAGCGGCGCGGCTGGTCCATGCTCGACCGCCGCGCGGCCCCCCGCCGCGCCCCGGTTGCGGTTCCGGCGCGGGCCGGGGCCGTCGCCGGCGCCTGCTAGGCCCGACCCTCCGGGCTCAGAACGCCAGCTTCACGCCGACGTCCGCGGCGTCGTAGCGCTGGCGGTCGTCGGAGAAGCGGCCGCGGTAGGCGGCGAAGACGCCGACCCTGTCCGTCACGCGCGCGTTGACGCCGGCCTCGACCGATCCCCAGGTCCGGGTCGGGGCGTAGCCCGGCATGTCGAACCGGCCCGGCAGGGTGACCAGGCCCGCGGTGACGTAGCGGGCGCGCGCGTCGCCGTCGTGGTCGTAAGCCAGCTGCACGAAGGGCGACAGCACCGCGAACGGCGTGCGCACCGTGGCCTCGGCGCGCAGGCCGAACTCGCCCACCAGCGCCTCGCGCGTCTGCTGCGCGAAGGTCATGGCGGTCGAGTCGAAGCCGTCCTCGGCGTAGCGGTCGACCAGCACGCGCTCGTAGCGGACGGAGGCGTAGGGGCTGGCCTTCAGCGCCTGACCCAACACGTCGAAGCCGAACCACCAGCCCGCCCGCAGGTCGGCCTGCACCACCGCGCCGCCCGTGTCGGCGCGCTCGACGCGCCGGTCCACGCCGCCCAGGAGCACTTGGCGCTTCACGTTGCGGAAGTCGACGCCGCCGACGCCCGCCGAACCGTTCAGGTAGCCCGCGCCGTGGTGGAGATACTGGCCGAACACTTGGCCCAGGACCTCCTGGGTGCGGAACTTGAAGACGTCCTGGGCGAAGTTGGAGGAGCTGTCGCCGAAGGTCACCACCGCGCCGGCCGTGAGGGACGGCGTGAGGCGGGCGTCGACCCCCGCCGTGATCGAGCCGCCGTCGTCGTCCACGCGGCCCGTGTAGGCCCCGCGGTCGAACCGCTGCGACTGGTGGTCGAAGCTGGCGAAGGCGCGCGTGCGCGTGCCCGGGTCGACTCCGTCCATCGCAAGCTCGTCCTGCAGGCGGCTGCGCTGGGCGTCCGAGAAGGCCAGCGGCGCCTCGGCCAGGAGCGAGACGTAGGCGGGCGCCCGCAGCTCGGACACGACGGCCGAGCTCAGCACCCGGTCGGCCTGGGTGGTGGGGTGAACGCCGTCGGCGAACAGGTAGGTGAGGGCGGCGTTGGGCGCGACCAGGGTGCTCTGCGTGCAGGTCAGCGAGCTCGCGGTGGTGCAGGCGGGCGTGGTGGCGTTCACCAGGCCGAAGGCGGCCGGGTCGGCCGCGGCCTCCGCGCTGAGCAGGGCGGCGTTGACGGGCACGATCCCCGTGCGGATGGACGCCAGGCCGCTGGACAGCGCCTGGTTGTAGACGCCGGTCAGGGCCGTGAAGGCGGCGGCTGCGCCGGGCGCCGCCTTGTCGGTGGACTGGGCCGAGGGCGTGGCGCCGATGTCGGGCAGGTTGAACACCACCACGTGGCGGGCGCCCGCGGCATGCAGCTGGTTCAGGAGCGCCACCTCCTGCTGCGCCGCGGCGCCCACGTTGGCGGCCGCCTGCGCCGCGCTCTCGACGGCGGCGACGCCCACCTGGGCCGCCGCGGCCGCGTTGATCTGGGCGGTGAGGGCGGCCAGGGTCGCCGGCGGCAGGTTGGCCGGCAGCTTGGCGATCGCCTGCGCGGCGCCCGCGCCGGCGAGCGCGGCGGCGCCGTGGTAGAAGATGTCGTTGGCTCCGGCCCACACCGTGTAGAGGCGCTCCGGGTCCAGCGTGGAGTGCGCGGACAAGTAGCCCGTGACCTGGGTGGTCACCGTCGGCACGCCGGCCGCCGTGCCGGGCGAGTTTGTGAGCACCCCAGAGCCGCCGAAGGCGAAGTCCTCGCCGCCGATCAGGGAGGGGGCGAGCGGCAGGCCGAAGCGCGAGGCGATGTTCTCGACCGTGACGTTGCCTGGGTTGGTGGTGAACTTCTGGAAGCTCGACGTGCCCGTCAGGTTGGGCAGCTTGCTGGCGATGGCGATGTTCCCATCGTCGCTGAGGCTGTCTCCGAACACCGTGACGCCCGTCAGAGGCGTGCGGATCACCGTCCCCACGGGCAGGGCCGTGTTGGGCGCGGACGCCGCCTGCGCCGCCGCGCCCGCCAGCGCCGCCGTCATCACTCCCGCCAGCATGGCCGCACGCACCATGACGTCCTCCCCCGTACTTTCGCGCCGCCTTGTCCGGCGGCTTCGCCCGTCAGTGGCGAGGGTGACGCGGCGGCGGTCAACACGCGCGGCCAGCGTCGAATGGCCGCTCCGAAGTCGGACCGACGTCCGCGCGACGAGGCGTCAGGCGGCGCGGCGCAGGTGGTTCAGCAGGTCCACGCGGGTGATCAGGCCCAGGAAGTCGCGGCCGTCCATGACGATGGCCACCTGGTCGCGCTCGAAGACGGGGATCAGGTGCTCAAGGGGCTCGCGCGCCTGCAGGGTGGAGAGCTTGGCCGTCATGGCGGTCGAGACCGGGCGGCGGAAGCGGCGGTCGCGGTCGGCGGGGGAGAGGGTGCGGCCCTCGTCCACGGCGTCGAGGAGGTCGCTCTCGTCCAGGAGGCCGATCAGGCGGCCGTCGTCCAGCACGGGCAGCTGGCTGACGTCGGCCGTGCGCATGCGCTTGTAGGCCGTGTCGAGCGTGTCGTCGGGGGCCACGGCGACCACGCCCCCCGCGTCCGTCCCGCGGGCGATCAGGTCGCGCAGGTCGCCGTGCAGCGCCCGGTCGGCGAGGCCCTGCTCGGCCAGCCAGTGGTCGTTGAAGACCTTGCTCAGGTATTTGTTGCCGCTGTCGCAGACGAAGGTGAGCACACGCAGCGGCTCGGTCTGGGCGCGGCAGAAGCGCAGGGCCGTGGCGAACAGGGTGCCGGAGGACGAGCCGCCGAGCACGCCCGCCTTGGCCAGGAGCTCGCGCGCCGCCTCCACGCTCTCCTGGTCGCTGACGGCGTAGGCGTCGCCGCGGCGAACGTACTGCAGCTCGCAGTTGTCGGGCACGAAGTCCTCGCCGATGCCCTCCACGATCCAGCTGCCGGCCGGCACGTGCTCGCCGCGGTTGATCAGGGGCTCGAGGATGGAGCCGCGCGGGTCGGCCAGGATCATGCGCGTCTTGGGGCTGGCGCCTTGGAAGAAGCGGCCCAGCCCCGTCAGGGTGCCGCCGGAGCCGACGCCGCAGACCACCGCGTCCACGTCGCCCTCCATCTGCTGCAGGATTTCCGGGCCGGTGGTGGTCTCGTGCGCCAGCGGGTTGGCGGGGTTCTTGAACTGGTTGATGTAGAGCGAGCCGGGGATGTCGGCGGCGATGCGCTCGGCCATGTCCTGGTAGTAGTCAGGGTGGCCCTTGCCCACGTCTGAGCGCGTGATGCGCACGTCGACGCCCAGGCCGCGCAGGTGCTGGATCTTCTCGCGCGCCATCTTGTCGGGCACCACCAGCACGAGGCGGTAGCCCTTCAGGATGCCCACCTGGGCGAGGCCCAGGCCCGTGTTGCCGGCGGTGGCCTCCACGATCACGCCGCCGGGCTCGAGGCGGCCGTCGCGCTCGGCCGCCTCGATCATGGTGAGGGCGATGCGGTCCTTGATGGAGCCGCCCGGGTTGGCGCTCTCCAGCTTGACGAACAGGCGGCAGGGGCCGGTGTCGAAGGCGCCCGTCACCTCGATCACGGGGGTGTGGCCGATCAGGTCCAGCGCGCTGGCCACCGCGCGGGGGGCGGAGGCGCGGCCGGCGGCCGGCGTCTCCGGGCGGGGCGTCTCCGGGGGGAGCTGGGCGATCTCGGTCATGTGCGGGCGTCTAGCGCCGGGCGGGCCGGCGCGCCACCGGTCACACCACCGCGTCGCCGCCGCGGAGCTCCTCCTCCTGCGTCACCTCGGGGTCGACGTCCACGTCGATGACCTTGCCGTCCGCGGCGTGGAGCTGGACGCGGGCGGGCTGGCCGCCGGCGTCCAGCTCCCGCGCCAGGCGCACGGCGTCGTGCACCGCCCGGTCGGCGTGGCCGAAGTCGGCCACGCGGGCGCCGTCGCGCGTCAGCGTCCACACGCCGTGCGCGGCGGCGATCTCCAGCCGGACGGGATCGGGCATCAGCCCGCGTCCGCCGCTGGGGCAGTCGAGGAGGCGACCTGGCCGGCGCCGGAGGCGGCCGGCGCCGCGGGCGCGCCGGTGGCGCAGGCGCCCGCCCGCCAGTCGTAGCGGGAGGCGCCCTCGTTCCAGATCCACTGGCCGCACGCCTGTCCCTTGGAGTTGGAGGACGCCGGCGCATCGTAGAAGCGCGGGTCGTAGCCGCCGCTGTAGCCGCCTGATCCGCGGGTGTCCGGTGCGGAGCCGTAGCCGCGATCGCCGTCGTCGCCGCGGTCCGCGTCGTACCATCCGGTCGAGTAGTCGTAGCCGTAGGGACCCCACCACGACGCGCCGTAATAGAACGGGTAGCCGCCGTACCAGCCGTCGTAGAAGCCGAGGCCGAAGCCCAGGCCGAAGTAGGGGCCGAAGCCGTATCCGTAGCGGCGATAGCCGTAGCCGCGACCGTATCCGTAGCCCCGGCCGTAGAAGCCGCGGCCGCCGTAGGCCCCGTGCGAGCCGAAGCCGCCGCCGCCGCGGAAGCCTCCGCCGCCGCGGAAACCTCCGCCGCCGTGGAAGCCGCCGCCGCCATGGCCGCCGCCATGCTGCGCGAGGGCGGCGGCCGGCGCCGTGAGCGCGAGAGCGGCCGAGAGGGCGACGAGAGAGGCGGAACGGGTCATGGCGACGGCTCCTACGCAAGCACGGGCGGCGCGCCGGACCGCACGCACGCATCCTGAACGCCCCAGCCCTATATGGGAGCCATGTCCCTGTATGGAAAGACGATCCGCATGTCCGCCCTCCGCCCGGCCGCCTCCGCCGCCCTTGCCGCCTTCCTCCTCTGCGCAGGCGCCTCGGCCGCTTCGGCGCAGTCTCGGTCCTCGCAGCTGCACGACGCCCTGAAGCTCACGCCGGCGGAGGAGCCGGCCTGGAGCGCCTTCCTGGCGAACTCGGCCCCGTCGCCGCAGCAGCAGGCCCAGTCCCAAGCCACCGCGCGGCTCGCGCCGACCCTGCCGACGCCGCGGCGCCTGGCGCTGATCCGCTCGCAGATGCAGGCCGACATCGCCGCCTTCGACCGAACGGCTCAGGCGGTGAGCGCCTTCTACGCCCAGCTCACCCCCGAGCAGCAGGGCGCCTTCGACCGCGAGACCCGGGGCGAGGCGCAGTCGCAGGCCGCCCATCCTGCGCCCCGCCGCTGACCCTGCCTGAAGCCGCCCGCCGCGCCTGGGAGCCGGCGGGCGCGCGGGGGGAGCGGGCGGGTCGGCACGCTCGATCACATAGCCGGCGGACGCAGGCGGCGCCCAGCTGCGTTGCGGTCGGAGAGGGAGGGCGCGAACCGCAGGCTGACCGCCACGCCCGCCGAGATGAACGCCGGCCAGCACGAAGGCTGGAGTTGCGGATGTTCTGCGACTGGACGGACCAGAACGGCGAGGCCGTCGCGACCGACCACGGCGGCGGCGGCGGCCTGGTACTTCCCGACGAAGCGTTCGGCGTGGAGCAGGGCCAAGCCGCGCGCCGAGGCGTTCTGATCGTAGATGGCGGCGGACGCCTGGTCGACGTCGTCCAGCACGCGCCCGGCCTGGTCGCTGACGCGGGGGGCGTCCATGACGCGGGCCTGCATGGAGAGCACGCCGGCGCCCATCATCAGCACCGCCACCAGCACCGCGCCGAACCCCGGCACGATCTTGTGCGCGATCTTCCGGTGCTTCAGGCTCATCCGGCTCCCCACGCCGAGGCGCGCGCCCTCGGGGAGAGGCGCGCGCCTCGTGTCCGGACTGTCACCAAAGGCGTCTAAGGGCCTGTTACCGAGGGGAGGGCGGCGGGGGGTCGGCTTGACCGTCGCGCGGGCGACGGGCCAAGAGCCGCGTCGGCCGCAGGGGCGCACCGGCGGCGGGGGGATTGGGCTTGGAGGGTGTCGGCCGAGGAGCCCGCTCGCGGTGCGGCGCCGCGGCGCTGCTGATGACGCTGGCGGCGCTGGGCCTCGCCGTTCCCCGGCGCGCCGCAGCCCAGGCCGCCGGCGCCTGTGCAAGCCCGGACGCGGCCCCCGCCGCATCGGCGCCGGCGGCCGACGAGGGCCCCTTCGCCTTCCACGCCCAATCGACCTTCGTCGCTCAAGGCCACGCCGGATTCGACTCGCCCTTCCGGGGGCCCAACAGCCTGAACCCAAGCGCCAACGCGCGCGAGACCTGGGACGTGACCCTTTACGGCGGCGCGCGCCTGTGGCGCGGGGCCGAGCTGTGGGCCGACGGCGAGGTCGACCAGGGGTTCGGCCTCAGCAACACCCTGGGCGTGGCCGGCTTCCCCAGCGGGGAGGCTTACAAGGTGGGCGCCGCGTCACCCTACTTCCGCCTGCAGCGCATCTTCCTGCGCCAGACGATCGACCTTGGCGGCGACCAGGAGGCGGTCTCCTCAGACCTGAACCAGTTCGGCGGGCGTCATGGGGCCGACCGGCTGGTGATCACCGCGGGGAAGTTCTCGGTCGGAGACGTGTTCGACACCAACAAGTACGCCCACGACCCCCGCGCCGATTTCCTGAACTGGACCATGATCGACGCCGGCAGCTTCGACTACGCGGCGGACGCCTGGGGCTATTCGGCGGGCGTGGCCGGCGAGTGGTGGGCGGGGCCGTGGACCACGCGCCTGGGCGCCTTCCTGCTGTCCGACGTGCCCAACAGCCCCGACCTGGACACGCGCTTCAAGCAGTTCCAGCTGATCGGCGAGGTGGAGCGCCGCTTCCAGCTCGCCGGCCGGCCGGGCGCGGTGCGGGTGACCGGCTTCCTGAGCCGCGGCCGCATGGGGCGGCTGGACGATGCGGTGGAGGCCGCGGCGGGTACGGGCCTGCCGCCCTCCGCCGCCGCCGTGCGCCGCTACGCGAGCCGGCCGGGCGTGAGCCTGAACGCCGAGCAGCAGCTGACGGGCGACCTGGGCGCCTTCCTGCGCGCCGGCTGGGCGGACGGGCGCTTCGAGGCCTACGAGTTCACCGACGTGGACCGCAGCCTCTCGGCCGGCCTGTCCCTCGCGGGCGCCCGCTGGGGCCGCAAGGACGACGTGGCGGGCCTCGGCGGGGTGGTGAACGGGGCGTCGCGCGCGCGCGAGCGCTACCTCGACGCGGGCGGCCTCGGCATCCTGATCGGCGACGGCCGCCTGCCGCACCCCGGGGCGGAGGGGATCGTGGAGGCCTACTACCGCGCGCAGGTCGGGCCGCACCTGCAGCTCACGGCGGACTACCAGCACGTGTGGAACCCCGCCTACGACACCGACCGGGGGCCGGCCGACGTGCTGGCCCTGCGCGGGCACGTGCAGTTCTGAGCGCGGCTCAGATCTCCACCTCGAAGCCGACCTCCACGGCTTGGCCGCCGGGGATGCAGAAGTAGTTGGCGGAGCGCTCGGCGTTGCGCTGCATGGCGGCGAACACCTCCTCGCGCCACACGGCCATGCCCGGCACGCGCGCGCTGGGCAGCACGGTCTCGCGGCCGACGTAGTAGGTCACGCCGTCCAGCTGCTCCCGCGTGAGGCCGAGCGCCTCGGCGTGGTCGGCGAGGGCGCGGGGCACGTTCAGCCGCTGCATGAAGCCGAAGCGCAGGATGATCCGCTCCAGGCCGGCGCCCAGCTCGTGGATCTCCACCTGCGCGGCGGGCTCGGCGACGGGCGTCTCCACGCCGACCACCGTGACCAGCACCACGCGCGTGTGCAGCACCCGGTTCAGCCGGAAGTACTGCGTGAGGTAGGGCGGCACGCCCGTCTCCGACGCGGTCAGGAAGGCGGCGACGCCGGGCAGCCGGTGCACGGGCGCGCGCTCCACCTCGCGCAGGAAGACTTCCACCGGCGTGCGCAGCTTGGCGCGCGCGGCCTCCACCTGCAGGACCCCGCGCCGCCAAGTCAGCATCAGGAAGGCGATCACGCCCGCGATCAGCAGCGGGTACCAGCCGCCCGCCGCGATCTTCAGGGCGTTGGCGCTGAAGAACATCAGGTCGATGACGAGGAAGGCGCCGTTGACCAGCAGCACCACGACCGTCGGCACGCGCCACGTGATGGCGATCAGGGCGGCCAGGAAGGTGGAGATGCCCATCAGCAGCGACACGGCCACGCCGTAGGCGCCCGCCAGCGCGTCCGACGAGCGGAAACCCAGCACCGCGACGAGCGTGGCGGCCGCCAGCAGCCAGTTGGCCAGGGGCACGTAGATCTGCCCCCGCTCCTTGGAGGCCGTGTGCACCACCTGCAGCCGCGGCAGGAAGCCGAGCTGGATGGACTGCTCCGTCAGGGAGAAGGCGCCCGAGATGATGGCCTGCGAGGCGATCACCGTCGCCGCCGTCGCCAAGAGCACGAGCGGCAGGTGCCCCCAGCCGGGCGCCAGGAGGTAGAAGGGGCTCGACAGGGCCTGGGGCGAAGACAGCAGCAGCGCCCCTTGTCCGAAGTAGTTCAGCGTCAGCGCCGGCAGGGCGACGCCGAACCAGGCCGCGCGGATCGGGAAGCGGCCGAAGTGGCCCATGTCGGCGTACATGGCCTCCCCGCCCGTCACGGCGAGGAACACGGCCCCGGCCACCGCGAAGCTCAGCATCGGGGGCTCGTGGGCGACGAAGGCTATGGCGCGCAGGGGGTTCAGGGCGGCCAGCACCTCGGGCCGGCGCGCGATCTCGGCGAACCCCAGCACGCCGATGACCACGAACCAGAACAGCATGATCGGCCCGAAGAACCGCCCGATCAGCCCCGTGCCGCGCCACTGCACGCTGAACAGGGCGATCAGGATCACCACGGCGATGGGGATCACCAGGGGCGCCAGGTGAGGTGCGGGCACCTTCAGCCCCTCCACCGCGCTCAAGACGGAGATGGCCGGCGTGATCGCTCCGTCGCCGTAGAGCAGCGCGGCTCCCGTCAGCCCCAGCACCAGCAGCAGCGACCGGGCGCTGTTCGGCTTGGCGTCCCGGGCGTTCAGCAACGCCAGCATGGCGACCACGCCGCCCTCGCCGCCGTTGTCCGCCTGCATGATCAGCACGGCGTACTTCACCGACACGACCAGGATCAGCGACCAGAACAGCAGCGACAGCACGCCGCAGACCACCGCCGGCGTCGCCCCGCCGCCAGCGTCCACGGCCGCCTTGAACGCGTAGAGCGGGCTCGTGCCGATGTCGCCGTAGACGATGCCCAGGGCGCCCAGCGCCAGGGCCGCGCGCCGCGCCGGGCTCGCGCCCCGGTCGGGGCCGGCGGCGGCCCTGGGGGGCGGGTCCTCGGGCGGCGGCGTGGCCATGGGCCATCAAACCCCGTCCGCCGCTCCCGTTCCCGCGGTGCGGGCCGCCGAGGCCCACGGCCGTGCGCAAGCGTCGCAGGAGGCCGGGCGCTTGGGAGGGAATTCGAAACCTCCACCGCCCATAAAGGATGATCATGAACCTCGAGCACCGCCCCGCCGGGCCCCGGGCCTTCCCGCTGGACGAGATCCTCGACCTGCAGGCCGCGCGCCCCCTGGCCGACAAGCTCCTGACCCGCCGCGGCGAGGACCTGGAGCTGGACGCGTCGGAGGTGCGCCGTCTCGGCGGCCTGTGCCTGCAGGTGCTGCTCTCGGCCGACGCCGCCTGGGCCGACGACGGCAAGACGCTCACCGTGGCCGCCCCGTCCTCCGCCTTCGTCGAGGGGCTCGACCGCCTCGGCGCCCCGCACGCGGCCTGACCGCCCCGACGCCCGCCCGCCGACCGCTTACGGAGACCGCCTTGTCCCTCACCGTGCTGACCGTCGACGACTCGCGCACCATGCGCGACCTGCTCATGGCCGCCCTCAGCGACGCCGGCTTCTCGGTGATCCAGGCCGAGGACGGGGTGCACGGGCTGGAGGTGCTGCAGGCGCAGGCCCGCGCCCCCGACGTGATCGTCACCGACATCAACATGCCGCGCATGGACGGCTTCGGCTTCATCGAGGCGGTGCGCGCCGACGCCAGCCGCCGGGCCATCCCCATGCTGGTGCTCACCACCGAAAGCGACGCCGCCAAGAAGGCGCGCGCCCGGGCGGCCGGCGCCACGGGCTGGATCGTGAAGCCCTTCCAGCCCGAGAAGCTGGTGGACGCCGTCCGCCGCGTCGCGGCCTGACGGGAGCCGCCGCCGTGGACGCGATGGCCGCCATCCGCCAGACCTTCTTCCAGGAGTGCGAGGAGGGGCTGAGCGACCTCGAGGCCGGCCTCCTCGCCATGGAGGGCGGCGACACCGACGGGGAGACGGTCAACGCCGTGTTCCGCGCGGTGCACTCGGTGAAGGGCGGCGCGGGGGCGTTCGGCCTCGACGCCCTGGTGCGCTTCGCCCACGTGTTCGAGACCCTGCTGGACGACGTGCGCGCCAGCCGCCTCGCCCCCGACCCGGCGGTGGTGGCCGCCCTGCTGCGCGCCAACGACGTGCTGGCCGACCTCGTGGCCGCCGCCCGCGATGGGGGCGCGGTGGACGAAGGGCGCGTGGCGGTCGCCGTGGCCGAGCTGCAGGCCTTCGGCGACGGCGCCCCCGAGGCGGACGACGACGACGGCATGGGCGACTTCGTGTTCCAGCCGGTGGCCATCGGCGCGCCGCCCGCGCCGACGGCCGCGCCGGCGCCGGCGCCTGCGGCGCAGGACGAGGCCGGTCCGCAGGGCTGGACGCTCCGCTTCGCGCCCACCACCGCCCTCTACGCCAACGCCAACGACCCGCTGCTGCTGTTCCGCGAGCTGGGCCGCCTGGGCGAGCTGACGGCGGAGCTCGACGCCTCCGCCCTGCCGCCTCTCGACACCCTGAACCCGGAAGCCTCCTACCTGCGATGGACCCTGCGGCTGCGGACGGACGCGCCGGAGGCCGAGATCCGCGAGGTGTTCGACTTCGTGGAGGGCGACTGCGAGCTGGACCTCACCCGCGACGGCGACGCCGCGCCGCCCGCAGCCGGCGACCTGGACGTCATGGCGCTGATCGCCCTGGCCCAGGGCTCCGTCGAACCGCCCGCCGCCGCGCCCGTCGAGCCCGCGCCCTCCGCCGCGACGCCCGACGCCGCGCCCGCCGGCGAGGTGGACGTGGCGGCGCTGATCGCCCTGGCCAAGGCCTCCGTCCAGGCGCCCTCCTTCGTGGCGCCGGACGAGCCGGGGGACGTCGCCGCCGCGCCGTCCGCCGCACCGTCGGCTCCGGCGGCGGCATCCGCTGCTCCTAAGGGCGAAGCCCCCGCCGCAGCCAAGGGCGACGCCGCTCCCGCCGCGAAGGGCGACGCGCCCGCCGCCACCATCCGCGTCGACCTCGACCGGGTGGACCGGCTGATCGACCTCGTGGGCGAGCTCGTCATCAACCAGGC
>CAXTCO010000020.1:0-17947 GCA_964242255.1 uncultured Caulobacteraceae bacterium
GACGGAGGCCGCCTGCGCGCGGTGGCCTGGCGCGCGGCCGAGACGCCGGTGGGCGCGGCCCTGCTCGCGGCCGGCGGCGGGCTGGACGTGGCGGGCCGCCTCAAGCCCGACGACTGGAATGGGCGCGAGGGGGTCGAGTTCGAGATCGAGGACGTCTCCGACCCTCGACGCATCGCCTGACGGCGAGCGGCCCCGCTTCAGGCTTGCGCCGCCGGGCGGGCCTCGGATATAGGCCCTCCCTCGCCGATGCGGTCCCTTCGTCTATCGGTTAGGACATCAGATTTTCATTCTGAAGAGAGGGGTTCGACTCCCCTAGGGACTGCCACCGCGCCCTTGCGCTCCGCACCTTCAAGGCCGCGGCGCGGCGGCGGCTTGCAATCCGGTCACATTTGCCGTCTCAATCCTGCGGGGCTGTCAAGGCGGCGCGCGAAGACGCGTGGCCGAGGGGAGGGGATGTCGGGGGCTTTGGAGGAGGCCGGCGAGGCGCTGGAGGCGCCCGTACGGGTCAGCGGGCGCGTGAAATGGTTCGATCCGGGCAAGGGCTACGGCTTCGTCGTGCCCGACGAGCCGGGCCTGACCGACGCCCGCGACGTGCTGCTGCACGTCACCTCCCTGCGCGACCACGGCTGCGAGTCGGCCGCCGAGGGAGCGCGCGTGGACTGCGACTGCGTGCGACGGCCGAAGGGCTGGCAGGTGCTGCAGATCCACGACCTGGACGCCAGCGACCTGAAGCCCGTGCTCGCCGCCCGGATGCACGACGGCGCGGGCCGCGACTCCGCCCGTCCTCGCCGCGACGCCCTGGACGGGTCGTCGCTCAGCGCCGCCGGGCCGCCGCAGCCGTGCACGGTGAAGTGGTTCAACCGCACCAAGGGCTACGGCTTCGTGATCCGCTGCCAGGAGCCCGGCGACCTGTTCGTGCACATCGAGACGCTGCGCCGCTGCGGGCTGGAGGAGCTGACGCCGGGCGAGACCGTGTCGGTCCGCTTCGCGCAAGG
Organism: uncultured Caulobacteraceae bacterium; assembly: GCA_964242255.1. Taxonomy (GTDB): domain Bacteria; phylum Pseudomonadota; class Alphaproteobacteria; order Caulobacterales; family Caulobacteraceae; genus JASLDZ01. The sequence continues at coordinate 996 of CAXTCO010000020.1, forward strand.
GCCCAAGGGGTTGGTGGTGGCCGACATCACGCGGGGCTGACCCGTCCGCACGGCGGGTGCACGGCGGGGGCGGTCGCTCCGCTCCGGGAGCCGCGCTAAGGAGGCGCTCCGATGCGTGCGCCCGCCCTTCTCTTCGCCCTCCTGCTGGCCGCCTGCCAGGCTCCGCCGACCCCGTCGGCGGCTCCGGCCGCCCCCGTCCCCTCCGGCCCGGCTCCCGTCTACGGCTATCGCGTGGTGCATCGCTTCCCGCACGACACGGCCGCGTTCACCGAAGGTCTGTTCTTCCGCGACGGCGCCCTGTTCGAGTCCACCGGGGAAGATGGCCATAGCTTCATCCGCCGCGAAGACCTGGCGACCGGGCGCGTGCTGCAGGAGCGGCCGCTCGACTCCCGTTACTTCGGCGAGGGGATCACCAGCCTGGGCGGGAGGCTGTTCCAGCTGACCTGGCGCGGCCAGGTGGGCTTCATCTACGACCTGAAGACCTTCGCGCGCTTGGGCGAGTTCCGCTACCCGGGCGAGGGCTGGGCGCTGACCACGGACGGGCGCCGGCTGTTCATGAGCGACGGCACCGCCGACCTGCGGATCCTCGACCCGGCGACGATGGCCGAAACAGCCCGCGTCCACGTCGCCGACGCGGGCGGGCCGGTGGCGGACCTGAACGAACTCGAGTGGGTCCACGGCGAGATCCTCGCCAACGTCTGGATGACCGACCGCATCGCCCGCATCGACCCGGCCACAGGCCGGGTGACCGGCTGGATCGACCTCACGGGCCTGCTGGGCGCCCCCCATGGCGAGGGCCGACCCGACGAGCCCGACGTGCTGAACGGGATCGCCTACGACGCGGCCGCCGACCGCCTGTTCGTCACGGGCAAGAACTGGCCATGGCTCTACGAGATCAAGCTCGTTCCGCCGCGGTGAGACGCTCGCCTTGCGGGGCGGGGGCGCTTGCGGCAAGACCTCGGGAACGGCGTCGCGCCTCGGGGCGTAGCGCAGCCTGGTAGCGCATCTGCTTTGGGAGCAGAGGGTCGCAGGTTCAAATCCTGCCGCCCCGACCAGGACTTGGCGCGTCGTGGTTAGCCGGGTTTTGCACCCGGTTTTGCAGCGGGTGTTCTCGCGGCGTGCTCCTCCAACCGCCTGATGCGGTCTCGGAGGAGCACGTCGCGGCGGACGTACCGATCCAGGAGCGTGCGGACCTCGTCCTCCGACCAGGTGAGGATCTCCGCGATCTCCCGCTCCGTCAGGCCTGCGACATAGGCGCGCGTCGCGAACGTGCCCCGCAGGTCGTGGAAGTGCTTCTCGATCCCCGCCCGCGTCGTCGCCTTGCCCCAGGAGGAGCCGAAGCCGGTGCGCCAGGGCACGCCGTCGGTGTTGGTGAGGATCACGGGCCCGCGGCGCGGGATCTCGGCCAGGAGCGCCGACAGGTCGGCGAAGACGGGGATGAGGGTCGTCTTCCGCTCGCGGCTCTTGCCCGTGCGGATCTCGATCCCGAGCCCTTTCACGTGGTTCCACGACAGGCGCAGCAGATCCGACCGCCGCAGGCCGGTCAGGGCGCCCAGCCGCGCCGCCCACATCAGCTCCGGCGAGGCGTGCGGCTCCAGGGTGGCCAGGTCCTCCGCCGTCCAGATCACGTCGGAGCGGTCGGCGTCGTAGAGGTAGGCGATCCCGAACTCGGGCTTGCGCTCCAGCATGCCCTCGGACACGGCGAACTTCATTAAACGAGAGAGCACCTGCAGGCCCATGTCGGCCGCGCGAGGCTTGGCCTTGTAGCCGTCGCGCCATCGGCGGATGTCCGGCCGGATCGTCGGCCGCTCGAACTGCTGCACCCGGAGCTGGCCGAACTTCGTCTGGATGCGGTCGAGCCAGAGCGACCAGCTCGCCCGTGTCTTCTCCGACAGGTCGCGCCAGTCGGCGCTGGCGCGGTACGCGGTGATCAGGCCGTGCATCCGCGTCGGGTCCGGCTTGCTCCGCGCCTCCAGCGCGGCGGCGAGCTCGGCCACGAAGGCGTCGGTGCCCGGCTCGGAGAGGAGTCGCGGCGCGCCGGCCCCGCGCCAGGCGTAGAAGTACGTCCGGCCCTTCGCCGTGACCCGGTAGACGGACTTCAGGTCAACCTTGGGCACGTCGCTCCTGGGCCTCCCGCCACTCCCGCAGCTCGGCGTCGAGATCGTCCTCCAGCGGAGGCGGCGTCGGCGCGGTCGCGGCCGGCACGATGCGCAGGGCGCCCGACCTGCGGTCAATGAGCACCTCGAAGGACCCCGGCTGCAGGCCGGCCTTCATCGCGCCCTTGAACGCGCGGGTCACGTCGGCCTGGGTGAAGGCTGCGGCCCGGGTCACGACGGCCGCACCTTCGCCCAACCGAGGCGGGTCTCGCCTGGCCGCGCGGCGGGCGCCGTGCGGTCCCACACCATCCAGCACCAGTCCGCCGATCCGCCCTCCGCCTTGCCGCCGCCCTGCAGGAAGACGCCGGGCGGGCAGGACGGACGGGGCGTGAGCACCCACACGCGATGCGGCGGCGTCTCGCTCCACAGCCCCGCGCGGCGCTGTTCGCCCGCCAGGAAGCCGAGGTCGGCGAACACGGCCACCTTGCCGGTGGCCAGCGCCAGCGCGCGGCGGATGAAGGCGGCCGTGCCCCGCCCGCGGTCGAAGGGCGGGTTGGTGACGACGTTCGGCACGCCCCAGGCCTCCGGTGGCGGGCAAAGCGGCGCGTCGGGCTCGCCGCCCAGGAAGTCGAACGGGCCCGCCCAAAGGGGCGCGGGCGTGGGCGCGAAGCGCTGCACGGTGTCGGAGCCGACGGCCGGCACGCCGCGCGCCGTGCACGCCGCCAGCACGTTGCCCTGGCCGCAGGCCGGGTCCCACACAGGGCCGACGAAGCGCTCCACGTCGAGCAGCGCCAGGGTCGCCCCGACCGGCTCGACGTACCACTCGCCCGCGGCGCGGGGGTAGCGGGGCAGGCGGCGCGCCACGGCGGTCATCGACCCGCCACCCGCTCCCGGCGCTTCGCGTACCAGGCGCGGTCGCCATAGGGGTCGTCTTTCCCGGCCGCCTGCGGCTGCGGCGGGAGGGGCTGAACGCGCTGCGCCCACGACCGCGCGTCGCCAGGCCGGCGCGCCTCGCACCAGCAGCACTCCACGAAGTTCTTCCGGCGCTGAACCACCGCCTTGGCGGGGCCGCCGCAGAACGGGCAGGGGGCGAAGGTCACGGCCGGCCGCCCATCAGCCGAAGAAGCTCAGCTGCGCCGGGGCTCCGTCGGGCCAGGGCAGCGCTGAGAGTGCGGAGCGCATACGCGCCTTGAAGCGGGACAACTCCGTTGCCGAGCATGCGGAGCTGGTCCACCCGGCGGGCCAGCCCATCAGCCACTCGACGAAGGCGGCGTTCAGCTTCGGCCGCGTCGCCCGGTCGGCCCAGATGCGCAACCTGCGCCAGGTAGGCGCACGCGGCGCCATGAGCGTCCGATAGAGCCGGAGCGCGGTGAGGCGATCGCGCCAGGACGGCGGACCAAGCCTCCAGATCACGAGGGCCGGGAGGGACGAGGGGCGGCTCGCGGCGCCCATCGTCGCCCGGGCCTGGCTGTTCAGCAGCAGCTCGTCCTTGCGGTCCCCCGACCGGCTTGTCCGGCCGCCCTCCACGTCCGCCACGGAAGGAGACGACCACAGGCTCGCCTGCGTGGTCAGCATCGCGCCCGTGCTCGTCCGGTCCGCCTGAGCCCGATCGGGCCCCCGCTCCGCATCCTCGGCGGTCGGAGTCGACCAGAACGCCGTCTGCTGCCTCAGCGAGTGCTCGCCCGCCTTCGCGGCGATGTTCCAGCTGGTGCTGACGCCCCGCTCCGCGTCGCAGCTGGTCGGCGAGCGCCAGTGGGCGACCACCTCGTTCAGCGGCCGAGCGTTGTGGTCCCGCAGCTGCTCCCGGTCCGTCCCCTTCCCGTCCCGCGCCTGCGGAGACGGCCAGAAGCCCGCGATCACCGCCAGCGAGCCGCCCACTCCGTTCCCGTTGTAGCCCTTGGCCCTGATCCGCTCCTTGCGGGCCAGGAACGTCGCCTCGCTCTGCCCGTCGTTGAACAGCTGGGCGTCGGGCGTCGGCCACCGCGAGAATGAAGAGGCGCTCGCGCTCCTGCGGGAAGCCGCACTCCGCCGCCGTGAACAGTCCGACCTCACACGCCCAACCAAGGCGCTCCAGCTCTCCGACCACGACGTCGGCGCCGAGGGAGAGGTGGCCGCCGACGTTCTCGAGGAGCACGGCCCAGGCGCCGGACTGGACGAGGATGCGCCGGACGTGGGGCCACAGGTGACGGGGGTCGGCGGCGGCGAGGCGTCGGCCGGCGAGGCTGAACGGCTGGCACGGGTAGCCCGCAACGACGAGGTCCACGCCTCCGCGCCAAGGGTGGCCGCGGAAGGTTCGGGCATCGCTCCACACAGGGCACGGAGCCAGGAGGCCCGCCTGCATCGCCGCGACCAGGACCGCGGCGGCGAAGGCTTCCCCCTCCACCATGCCGACCGTGCGAGCGCCTGGACACGCCAGCTCGACGGCGAGGTCCAGTCCCCCGCCTCCGGTGCAGACGGAGAGGACGTGGAGGGCGTCGGCCCCGTCGTCGGCGGCGGGCTCGCCCCGGGCATGTAGAGCCACATTCACGCGGGCTCCATCGCGGAAACGCGTGAGCCGCGCAGCACGAACGCCACCACTTCTTCTTGAGTACGTTCTAGCGCGTCGTTGAAATCTATCGCCGCCTTGTCACCGCCGAGAGGCTCAAGAGCCCGGTCGTATTCGCCGAGCCCTGCAGCCTCGACATCGACTGCGGCGCAGATGCACCAGCTCATGGCGACCTTGTCGCTGCCCTCGACTTCCCGCCCTGCGAAGTCACGCGCTGTCGCATGCTGCGTCCACGCGCCGGTTCGAGATAGGCGCTCTGCTGCCAGCTGCAGCACGCTGCTGACCGAGGCGGCCATCAACCCAACTCCGCCCGAAAGCTCTCGCCCCAGCCGATCAGCACGCCGCGGAACACCGGCTTGCCGGGGTGGGTCACGCCCCACCAGCGGCGCATGTACCCCCACGGGCTCAGCTGCGACGGCGGGTCGGCAAAGCCGTCCAGCTCGGCGAAGGCGGAGAGCTCCAGGCCGGTGACGAGCTCCACCGCGTCGTCCAACACGATGCGGTCCTGTTCGAAGTCGAGCACCACCTCGCGCACCTCGGCGCACACGGCCGAGCCCAGGCGGCGGCACGCCTTGGTGCGCATGGCGGTGAACAGCTGCAGCTGGTCGTCCACCTGGGCGTGGCGCCCGCGCCTACCGCGCGGCTCGTGGATCGTCTGCCGCTTGCGGCCGGCCAGGATCTCGGCGGCGAAGGAGGGCTTGAAGCTGTAGGCGACCATCAGCTGGGCTCCACGTCGGCGGCGAAGCCGTCGCGGCGCAGCGCCGAGCGGACCTGCTTGACGGCGCGCACCAGCACGTCGCGGGTGGTTTTCGCCTCGGCCGCCTGGCCGTACTTCTGGTCGACCGCAAGATCGTTGGCGTAGCGGTGGCTGATCCCGACCTCGCGGTCGAGGTCGACGAGCGCGTCCCGCAGATGCTCAGGCAGCGGGCGCCGCATAGGCCGCTTGGGGAAGGGCAGGAGCGTGAAGGGCGCGCGGCTCATGAGCCCAGGTCCTTCAGCCCCTTGGCCCGGGCGTCCGTCAGCCGCGCCATGGCGTCATGGGAGCCGCCCTGGTCGGGGTGGGCGCCCTTCGACTTGGCCCGGAAGGCGTCCTCCACCTGCGCCTTGGTTGCGGTGCGGGGCAGGCCCAGCACGTCGCTCCAGTGCGAGCCGGGCGGGGCGGGCAAGGCCCTGAACCCCTGGAAGGAGGCGCGGACCAGCGCGAGTGTGCCGTGGCGCAGCTCGACCCTGCGGGCCTCGATGATGTGGTGGATCGCCTGCAGGTTGGCCGCCGGCGTCGAGTACCGGTCCACCGGGATGCACACCTGCTGGCCGTCCCACACGAACCACGCGGCGACGCCCGGATCGGCTGGCGCGTTCCGACCCAGGGTGACGTTGGAGGACAGCACCACGCCGGTGACCGCCTTGCCCGCGTCCTTGCCGAAGAGGCGGAGGCTCTCCTCCACATTGGTCAGGGCGCCGGCCAGGGTGGTGCGGAAGGTGCCCTTCTCCTGCGACTTGGACCGCGGGATCGTGTCGGGCCAGCTCAGCGGGTAGGCCGTGGTCATCGCGTCGGCTCCGGAGCGAGGGGGGACGCGCCGCCGAGCGCCGGGGGCGCAGGGCTCGGCGGCGCGGAGGGCGCGGGCGCGCGGGCGCGGGGAGACGCCGCGGCGGCCCCGCCCTCATCTTGTGCAGCCTTGGGCCGCCATCCGCGGAGCTGGCGGCGCAACCGGCCCAGCTCACCGTCGATGGCGTCCAGCTGGCGCTGGAATCGGGCGACCTCTCCCGGCTTCGTCGGATCAGGACGCGGCAGAGCACGAAGCTTCTCGGCGATGTCGGACGCGCGTCGCGAGGGATGGAGGTCTGGCAAAGTTCACCCTTGCTGGTGGAAGGGGCGCGCCGAGGCGCGCCCCAGGTGGTCAGGACGCGGTGGTCTGGCCGCTCGCAGCCGGATCGGCCGCGCCCGTCGTCGAAGCGGGCGGCGCATCGCTGGCGGGCGCGCCATCGCCGGACGGCTTGTACGCCAGCGCGTCGTCCAGCTCCTCGGCGCCCTCTTCGAGGACGTTGAGGCGCTCCTCCGCCGCGTCGACCCGACCGATCAGGCCAGTGATGTTCGCGTCGGTCGCACCGGCGCGGCTCTCGAGAGAGCTGAGGCGCGCCTCATCGGCGGCGGAAGACGCCTGCAAGGCGGCCAGCGCGGCGTCGAAGGCGGCGTCGTGCGCCGGGTCGGTCTGCGCGCCTGTGGCGGCGGCCTCCGTCTTGGCCTTGAGGGCGGCCAGGGAGTCGCGCACGTGGTCGAGCGCGGTTTTCGGGGTCTCGGTGGAAGGCATGTCGGCTCGCTCCGCCGGCGGTGGGGATGCACGGCCGGAGAGGCCGCCGGCCGCCTCCGCCGGTGTGTCGGGGTGCGCCGCGAACGCCGCCTCCAGGAGGGCGACGATGCGCTCGTCCTGTTCCTGGGCGCGGCGGACGACGTGGCGGAGGTGAGCCAGGGCGACGGGGCTGGTGGCGCGCTCCGGGCCGCCCTCCGCGAGGCAGAAGGCGCCCACGGCGGCGAGGCGCAGGAGCGTGGTGACCGCCGCCGTGGCGGAGAGCTCGCCGTCGTCGTGGATCTGGGCGAGGTCGGCGCCGGCGAGGTCCGCCTCAGCGCGTCGCGTGAGGACCAGCGGCCCGGCCGCGTGCAGCTCCAGCAGGGCGGGGATGTCGAGGCGGTCAGGGCCTGCCCCGGCGAACAGGTTCAACATGGGTCAGCTCCGCAGCGACACGGCCACCCACCCGGCGGCGAGGAAGAATCCGAGCACGGTGAGGATCACGGCAGGCTCCAGTGGAAGACGCCGCTGACGGCGGAGAGGAGGAAGCCGAGGCCGGCGATGTAGGCGGACGCCCACAGCCAGCCGCGGAGGGTGAGGGGACCGCGCATCAGGACGGCCGGCGCTCGCCCAGGGGGCGGAGCAGAAGGCGCAGGTGCAGGCGCGGCGGGGGAGCCGCCGCCTCCCGCCCGGCCAGGGTGCGGGCGGCGCGGTGCACGGCCGCCGCCTCGTGCGTGGCGAGCTGGGCGGAGCCGCCGGCGCGCAGCCAGCGGCGGCCCACCATGGCGACCACGCGCAGGTCGGCGGGCTCGGCCGCGTCCGGAAAGCGGGCGGCCAGCGTCTGCGCGACGGCGAGGTCCGCGACCTGGCCCGAGGTGATGGCGGCGGTCATGGGGCCGCTCAGTGCGCGGAGAGGCAGGGTTGGGCGGCCGGGGAGGCGGCCCGGCCCGGCCCGCGGTCGGGGCGGGCGGCGGCCAGGGCGCGCTCCAGCGCCTCGTGACCCGCGCCCCGCAGGTAGGCGTGGCCCAGCAGCGCGGTGCGCGAGCCGTCGTCCAGCCGGTAGACGCTGACGACGCGCAGGCGGCGGTCGTCGGTCAGCGTTAGGTGGTCGTCCACGCACTCGATGGCGGCGTCGGCGCGCGTCCTGTGCAGCTGGCGCACCAGGCCGGAGAGGGTGCGGTGCGTCTCCGGCGCGGAGTCGGCGGTGTCGAAGAGCGCGTAGTCGGTCGCGACGTCCATGTCGGGTCTCCGGGCTGCGAGGCGAGCGAGGGTGGCGGGGGGCAGGGGGCGCACGGTCACTCGCCCTCGTGCTCGATGGTCGCGTTCGGCCCATCGCCGCCCAGGAACATCCAGGCGTGCCATTCGACGGCAGCGGCCACGCGCGCGGGCGGGATGCAGAACGCCAGGGCTGCCGCTCCGACGGTCACGGTCGTGTCGGTCGCGTACAGCTGCAACAGCGCCCAGCACTGGACGGCGTTCGACAGCGTGGCGAGCGTGGGCGAGCCGTCCGGCTGGTAGCCCACCTCCCAGTCGTCCTTCTCGCGGATGCCGAGGTCGAGTTCCGTGACGCTCATCACAGGCCCCCGATCGCGGAGAGGTACAGGTCGAGGAGCGCCTGTTCTTCGTCGCGTCTCACCTTGTCCTGCTTGCGCAGGCGGATGACCTTGCGGAGGATCTTGGTGTCGAAGCCCTCGGCCTTGGCCTCGCCGTAGACGGCCTTGGACGCCTCCAGCACCTCGGCGCGGTCGCCCTCCAGCCGCTCCAGCCGCTCCAGAAAGCGGCGGAGCCGGCCCTGGGCGGCGGCGGTCAGCACCTCCGGGTCGGCGTCGAACTCCGCCTGGAAGTCCGTCCCGCTGTTGTGGCCCTCGCCAGGCGTCGCTTCCGCCATGCCAACCTCCGTGACACCGACATGTTACGCAGCGTGACACGCAGCTGCAAGCGCAATAGTCACGCAACGTGACAATACGCGAGTCGTCCGCCCCTGACGCAGACGCGAGTCATCCTCGCGCCCGGCGCCAGAACGGCGCGGGTGGAGCGTCTCGAATGGGTGCGGTGGTGGCGTTCAGGCCGGTGGAGGCGCTCAGCCCCCACCTGGTCACGGTGTTCTGCGTCCAGGCCTACTGGCGCGACCGCGCCAAGCTGGCGCGCGGGCGGTGGCGCGAGTTCGTGAGCATGGAGGCGGCGCTGCGGGCGGGCCGCGCCGAGGCGGGGCGCGCGCCGGCGGTGGTCGTCTACCGCATGCGCGGCAACCCGCAGGTCGACTACTGGGAGGAGCCGATCATCCTCGCCACCCACGGCGAGGCCGCCCAGGCGCGCCGGGACGGGACGCTGGAGCCCATCCGCCGCTGACGGGCGGGCGCCCGCGGCCCTCGACCGAAAACGCGGGCTCCGTCTCGCGGAGCCTTACCCACGGGTCCGCGAACGCCACCCTTGCCGGTGGGCGTGGGGACGTCGGTGCTCGTGACGCGACCGGTTCAGCGTGGGGGCGGGCGGAAAACCGTGCGGCGCGGCAGCGTCGCTCCTCATCTCTCTCCTCTTGGATCAATCTCTGGGCGGATTCAGTCCGTCTGGCGGACTCGCGTTCATTCTCCGACGGCCCGCCCTCCGCGCGGCCACTCCCGCGTCGAAGTCCTCGGTGGCGTAGGCGCGGATCTCGGCGGCGCGGGCGGCCCTGGCCGCCTCGAAATCCGCGGGCGGCGGTGGAACGGAGGGGGCGAGCGCGGCGGCCGCCGGCGGCAGCTCCACCCGGTAGGCGTTGGTGGCTTGGCGGACCTGGGGGCCGCGACGGCCGGCGTTCTCCGTCGGCTCGAAGCGGCGGAGCCAGGACAGGAAGCCGGCGCCACGCAGGCGGGCGAGGCCGGCCACGACGGCGCTGCGGGATCGGCGCAGCCGGGCCATCAGCGTGTCGATGGCCGGGTCCAGCCGACCCGTGCGGAAGTCCACCAGCCGCAGCAGCTCGCGCAACACGCTCAGCCCGATGTCGCCCAGGGGGCCGTTCCGCTCTCCGGCCCTCTTGCGCAGGCGGTCGAAGCGCTCGGCCGCCCGCAGGATCCGCGGCACTTCGCGCCGGTCCACGCGGCGCCAGAACACCGCCTCGCAGCGGCCGGAAGGCAGGCTGCGGCGCCGCACGGGCGAGCCCGTCCGCCGCGCCTCCGGTTCGGGGCGCCCGGTCATGGCTGCCCCCGCTCCGCGGCGAGCCGCAGGTTTCGCAGGTGGAGCTCGGCCGCCGTGAGCAGGAGCGTCAGCAGCCCCTTCTCCCGGGGCGTGAGCCGGCCGTCCGCCAGGGCGCGCCGCACCTCGTGCTGCAGGCGCGCGGCTGATTCGGTGAAGGCGCACGCCTCCTCGCCCGCACCGGCGCACGTGGCGGCGGCCGGCAGGCGGGCGCTGATAGCCTCGGAGTAGAGCGGGTGCCCGCAGTGCTCCTGCAGGGCCATCATCACGTCCACGTCCATCAGCGCGCCGCTGGTGGGGCTGGTGAACTCCTGCAGGCGCGACTTCTTGAGCCGCCCGCGGAGGGCGGCGGCCGCCTCCTCCAGGGTGCCGCAGGCGCGCACCAAACGGCGCGCCTGGGCGGCGTGAAAGCGTTGTTCTTCCGGCGTCACCGGAGGTCTCCACAGCTTTCCGGGCGACCCCGCGCAGCACCCGGCGCACGCTGGTGTGACCAGCGGCGAGGGGGCGGCGACCGGGGATGACGCAAGCGCAGGCGAGCGGCGCGGCCCGCAGGGCGGGCGCGTGCTATGGTGCGCGGGCGTTCGGCCGGCCGCCGTCCGCGCGCCGACGGGCGCGTGGGCCGGGGGCCGGGGCCGGGGCCGGAACCAAGGTTCAGGTCACGGTCAGCCGGGCGTCCGCGCCGCGTGCGGGTACAATCCTGCCAGGGAGCCCCGCACGCGGCGCGCCGATCTCGGCCGCCATGGGCGATGTGAGGTCAGGCGGCCGCCAGCCGCCCGCGCCTTCGGCGGCGGTCTCGCGGGCGCCGGAGGTGCGGCCGCATCAGGCGGCCCGGAAGAGGGGCGCAGCCCCGCCGACCCGCGGGCGCGAATCGACCGGGCACCCTACCGTGGAGGCTTCCACACACCCCTCGGGAGATCGGAAATGGACGAGGATCAGGTGGATCTGGCCCTGCGGTACAGCGCGCTCGAATGGATCGTCGAGCAGATGCTGGCCAACATGCTGCTCAACAATCCCGACGCCGACCGCTTCCTTGATCAGCTTTCGGCCAACGACGGCCGCGCGTGGACCCAGACGGTCGAAGGAGTTGAAGACGCCCGGCCAGAGCTTGCGGAACGACTCTACGAACATATCGGTCAGATCACGGAGAAGGTTAGGAGGCGCGTGCATCAAGGCGTTCGCCGGACCGGACCTCTGGACCCGAGTCGCCAATCACTCGCAGCGAGTCCTGACTGGTGAGCTGATCTGCGAGGGAAGCGAGAGCCGAAGCGAAATGCCTGGCCTCTGCCGCGGTCAGGTACTTGAAGCCGGAGCCGTGGTACTCCCCGTTGTCCTCGAAGACGCCACACTGGACCAAGATGCGTCCATCAACGACCTGCGCTTCCAGGCGCCGGTCCAAGACAATCGTCGTGACGACCTCCTGAAGCTGGCGCACGCCTGCCGGCGTGAGCTGCGTCGGGTGGAGCGTCGAGGAACGCGACTTCTGGCTCACGCGCGCACCTCGGCGTCGGCGGCCGCCTCCGTCTCCAGCAGGCGATCCAGCGTCACGTCGGGGTACGCCTTCTGGATTTCCGGCCAAGCGCGGCGAGGGATGCGGTTTCGGTGCTTCATGGTGCGGACGGCTCCGTGGGGGATACCCGTCGCTTGGCTGAACACGGCCGAGCCGCCGCGATCCTCAATCAGCTGAGCGGCGGTGTTGGCCATGCTCCATGTTACGCAGCGTGACGTTGCGTCGGCAAGCCGAATGTCACGTCAGAGGGCGTTACGCGCTGTAACATGCGGTGCCGTGGATCGATCAGATGCGAGCTGGAGCCGGCTTCTAAAGCCTTGGGAACGCCTGCGGTGGGCGCGCACCAAGGCAGGCTTCACTCAGGAGTCGTTCGCTGACGCCGTAGGCGTGAAGAGGGGGGCCTACCGGAAGCGAGAGGCCAACCCTGACCAGTCAGAGGCGACGCAACTCGGCTACGATGAGGCTGTGCACTGGGCGAGGAAGCTCAAGGTCCGCTGGGAGTGGTTGCTTGAGGGGCGAGGCCTGCCCTGGCCCGACGACACCGACGCCGGCCGCACCCGCCCCGCCGCGCAGGTGGCCGAGCTGGTCGACGCCGCCGACCCTGAGGAGCAGCAGCGCATCCTCGCCGTCGTCCGCGCAATGTCCACCAAGCGCACGGGGACGGATGGATGAGCCGCAGGAAGTCGTTCTTCCATGTGCGTCAGCCTAGCCTTTCGAGGAGTCTGGCTGCTCGCACGTCCCCCGCTCGGATTGCACGCAACCTGACCGGGATACGAATGCCGCGTAATACGGCATGGATCACGGATCCCGAGCGCTTCGTGTACAATAAGCTGTACAAGCGTCGGACGATCAGCATTTGGAGGTTGCTGAAAGTGCTGATCGGCGGGCGGGAGGATATTCCCTTTGCACCCGCTCGCGTTCGGGATGATGCTGAACCCGTCGCAGAGAGCAGAGCACGATCGGGTGCGGAAGGTGCGGTCGCGACATCGTTAGAGGGCGAGCGCGAGTTCTTCGCTGCTATGCAGCGGCAGAAACCACGTAAGTAGACCAGTGACCGGTACGATCGCCCGGCGTAACCTGGCGAGATGGACCGCTTAGGCGAGCGCTTCCTCGACGAGCTCAAGGGCCGGCTGCGCCTGTCGGGGGTGATCGGGCGGGCGGTCAACCTGAAGCGGCAGGGGCGCGAGTGGGTGGGGCTGTCGCCCTTCGCCAAAGAGAAGACGCCGTCGTTCTTCGTCAACGACGACAAGGGATTTTGGCACGACTTCTCGTCGGGCAGGCACGGCGACCTGATCGGCTTCCTCCAGGAGAACGAGCGCCTCACCTTCCGCGAGGCGGTGGAGCGGCTGGCGGGGGAGGCGGGGCTGGCGCTGCCGGCCGACGACCCGCGCCAGGCCGCCGCCGAGGCGCGCAGCGCGGGCCTGCGCGACTGGCTGGAGGAGGCGGCGCGGTGGTTCGCCGCCCAGCTGCGCCGTCCGCCAGGCGAGGCGGCGCGCACTTACCTGGACAGGCGCGGGCGGCGCGCGTCGTCCTGCCATGTCGCAACCGCGAGGCTGGCGAGGGCGCCGATGGCCCAAAGGTAGGAGGTGGTGACGAACGCGCGGTGCCAGGTCCGCATCTCCGTCAGGTGCGACGCATAGTTCGCCACCCCGAGCACCAGGAAAGCGGCCATGGCGGCCAGGACGCCGCGCCGGGACCACGCGGCCAAAACCACGAAGCCGGCCGCGAAGACCGCGTCGACAAGGAAGTCCGCCCATAGGAACACGCCGTGCCGGTGCTTGGGCTGGAGCAGCCCGATCAGGAGCCAGTTGGCGGCGTTCGCGAGCGCGGCGCCGCGCACGAGGCGGCCGCCGCGCCAGAGCGCCCAGGTCGTGACCAGAACCAGTAGGGCCAGCCCGACACGGGCGATGGGCGAGTAGAACAGGGTGGGGCGCTCCTCCGCGCCCCACCCTGCGTCGATTCCGTCAGCCGACCGCGCGAAGCGGCGCGGGAGCGGACGCTGTGCCGAAGCGGCGCTCAGCGTCGCTGTCGTCCTTGTCCATCCCGCCGTTGGCGACGGTACGGCAGCCGATGCGGACCTGCACCTCGCTCATGGCCTTGTGGAAGGCCAGGGACGACAACAGGCCCTGGTGCAAGTGAGCCGTGGTGGTGACCATCTCCCCCCACGCGTCCGCACCGACGACGGCCGACAGGTTCGCCTCCCGCCGGAGATCTATGAGGCCGACCGTCGCGGCCGCGGCCGCGCGGACGGCGCTCATGGCCGCTTCCTCGAGTTCGTGGACCAGGGGCGCTCCCTGGATCACCGCTTCGCTACGCTTCATCGCTCAGTTCATCCTTCCGAGTGGACCATGCCCCACGACGGGGGCGAGGAGGTGGGTCGCTGCGAGGGAGCCTTCGACGATCCAGCGACACAGCACGGCGAGGATGCCGGCCAGGAACAGGACGCCGAAAACCCGTTGCAGCGGGCTCAGCTGGGAGAAGTCGGCTGCGCCGGTGATCCAGGCGAAAACTCCGGGGAGGCCAGCCAGGCGCCGGCCTTCAGGATTTCCAGCAGGTTCAACGGCTCCGGGTAGAACAGGCTGTGCTTCCAGAGACCCGTCGTCAGGTCCTTGACCCACGGCTTCTTCGCCGGACAGGCGATCTCCTTGAACGCCATCTCCAGATCGCTCCAGGTCAGGCCGTTCAGGACGTCGTCGTTCAGCATGTTGGTCGGCCGACTCGACGTGTGCGCTAGGTGCTGGAGCATAGTCTGCATCTCCGGGCTTGTCCTCCGAGACCGGATCGACATGCTCCACCGGACGGAGGTCGGGCGCCCGGGTCGGACCCGCCCCCGGGTTTTCCCCCGGGCCGAGCTCGTCCAGGACGATGCGGACGGCTTCGCGGCGATCGTGAGCCTCGAGCTTGCCGACGGCCGAGGCGCAGATCTCGTCGATGCGCTTGGGCGTGACGACGGGAACGGCCGCACGCCCCGCCTCCTTGGAGGTGAAGTGGTGGCGAGCGATAAGAAGCATGATCTCGCGCTCGCGCGGCGTCAGCCGATCGGTTCGCTTCATGGAGGCCCCCGCCGCCGATGTCGCCCAAGGTGAACAACGTTAAGCGGAGCCGCTCGGACGCATGTTTCGCGAGGGTCACCCAGCCGTTTTCGTAGCCCTGCTTTGTCTGCTCGGGGCCGTCGTCGAGGCGCGCCGAATACGCGCAGGCCGGCGGGAGTCGCGGCCCTGGTTCGCGCTGCTGGTGGCGACCGCGGCCCTGAGCACCGTCTGGGCGGTTCAGGACCTCATGCGGCGGTGAGCCCCTAGACCGCCGCCACCTCGACCTCGGCCACCCACGGCCCGTCGTTCGCGGGTGGGGGCGGCAGGGCGGGAACGGTGGCCGGGCGCGGCGCGCCGAAGGGGATGGCGACGCGCGGGTCGGGGCGGCGGCTCGGCGTCAGGGTGCGGATGATCGAGACCTGGGCGACGAAGCGGTGCTGGCACTCCACCACGTCCGTGCAGGAGTAGTAGACGTCGCGGGTGAGGCGCGTGACCGCGCGGCTGTCGTCGATCTTGGCCTTGGACCCGCAGTGCGGGCACTTCTGCATGCGGACGCGGGGTTCAGACATAGAGCGGGGGCTCCTCAACCGGTTGAGAACATAGCTGAAACAGACGATGGCTGGGCCGTGGCGGCCCTGCGGCTTGGCGCCACATGGCTCAGCTTCCTCCCGCGCCTGGCGCGGTCTCCAGCTCGAGGCTGGTGGTGAGGCCGCCGGAGGCGTCCAGGGTGTGCGTCGCCTTGGCGATCAGCCAGGTGCGGGCGCTCACGGAGGGCTTGAGGCCGGACACCCGGCCGGTCAGCTCCGGGAAGAGGTCGGGCCGGCCGAGAGCCAGGGAACCGCTGAGGGTGGCGGCGTCGCGCTGCAGGCGGGCATGCTCCGACGCGGCGTGCTGGGTGGCGTCGGCCTCGGTGGCGAAGGTGCGGCGCAGGCGCTTGGGCCGGCTCGCGGCGCCGACGGAGACCGTTCGGCGCTGGGCGCCGTCGACGTCGTGCCAGCCGGCCGTCACCCCGTCGTAGCTGTCGCGGGCGGGCTCCTTGAAGCTCCAGGCGTCCCCGTCTGCGCAGGCGAGCTGGAAGCCGGGGAGCGCCGCGCCCCCCGCCGTGCGGCCCGCGCCGATCGGGAGGAAGAGCAGGCGGTCGGCCTTCACCGTCGCCACCGCCCCGAAGCGCCGCCCCAGGCGCGCCAGCAGCTGCGCGTCGCTCTCGCGGCTCTGCTGCAGCACCGGCAGGGCCGTGGCGCCCAGCCCACCGTCCACGGCGGCGCGCAGGCCGTGGGCGGCGGCGACGTCGCCCAGCACGGCGCCCAGCGTGGTGTCGCGCCAGCTGCGCTCCTGGCGGACGCGCAGGTCGGCCGTGAAGTCGGCGGAGCAGGCGGTGAGGCTGATGACGCCGGGGGCCGTCTTCCAGCTCACCTCGTCCACGGTGAACAGGCCCTTGGGTACGAGCGGCGCGCCCCCGGCCGCCCAGCCTAGGCCGAAGGCGACCTGCACGCCGGCGCGAGGCAGGTCGAGGGCGCCGTCCGCATCGTCCAGCTCGAGGGTGAGTTCGTCGGCCTCGCCCCCGCGGCTCTCCGTCAGCACGGCGCTGCGCAGGCGGGGGCGGACGGCGGCGGTGAGGTCGCGGCCGTCCAGGGTGAGGGAGAAGGCGGCCCGGGGGTTGGCGGCGGCGGTCACAGCCAGCTGTCCCAGTCGGCCGGCTCGCCCGTCGCCTGGGGCGGGTCGTCCACGCGGCGCAGGCTGAGCTCGAATTCGATGCGCCGGGGCGAGCCGTCGGGGCGGAGCACCTGGTCCGTCTGCGCCACCTCCAGGATGACGTACTCGCCCAGAACGTCGCCCGTGCCCGCCGTCAGGCCGTAGCTCTCGCCGGCGTCGCCCATGCTGCGCAGCTGGTCCAGCGAGGCGGGGTCGCCCGCCAGCTCGGGGCCGACCCAGCCGGGGATGGAGAGGCTGTCCACGCCGGGACCGGTGAACTGGTTGGCGTCGCGCGCGCCCACGCGGGGCGCCGTGACCTGCTTCCACTCCGTGCGACGCCGCAGCTCCTGCAGGGGCAGGGTGTCCATGCCGAAGACGAATTGGCCGAGGCTCAGCATCATGCCCAGGTCACTCCCGTAGTCGCGGAAGGCGGAGCGCTGGGCCGCCGCGCGGGCGCGGTCGCGCTTGTCCAGTTCGCGGGCGACGTGGCGCGCGATGGCCCGCTCGTCGTGGTGCGGGGCGGCGTGGACGTGGATCTCCACGTGGTCGCCGCGGCGGGCCGCGTGGGCGCCGCCGCCCGAGCCCGGCTGGGCGTGCAGCGGGCGTCGCGGCGCGACGTGGACG
>CAXTCO010000021.1:0-17489 GCA_964242255.1 uncultured Caulobacteraceae bacterium
GCGGTGGACGGCGAGCGGGTGGAGGCCGCGGCGCGGGGCCTGCGGAGCGCGCGCAAGGCCGCCCTGCTGCTCGGCTCTCCCGCCTGCACCGAGCGGGGCCTCGCCGCCGCCGGTCGGATCGCGGCGACGGGCGTGCGCGTGCTGTGCGACACCTTCGTCGGTCGCCTGCCGCGCGGGGCTGGCCGGTTCGCGCCGGACCGGATGCTCTACTTCGGCGAGATGGCGGTGGCCGACCTCGCCGGAACCGACCTGCTGCTGTTGGCGGGGACCAAGGCCCCGGTGGCCTTCTTCGCCTATCCAGACGCCCCGAGCGTGCTCCTCCCGCAGGGCTGCACGGCCGAGACCCTGGCGAGCCCGGCGGAGGACGCCGTCGCCGCCCTGGAGGCCCTGGCCGAGGCCCTCGGCGCGCCGAGGGCGTCGGCGGGCGCCGAAGCCCAGGCGCCTGCCGCGCCAACCGGCGCGCTCACGCCCTACGCGGTCGGCGCCTCCCTCGCGAACCACATGCCGGAGGGGGCGGTGGTCTCCGACGACGCGGTCACCGCCGGCCTGCCGGTCTTTCAGCAGACCCGGGGCGCAAGGCCGCACGACTGGCTCAATCTCACCGGGGGCGCCATCGGCCAGGGCATACCCGTGGCGGTGGGGGCGGCCGTGGCGCGGCCCGGGGCCAAGGTGCTGTCGCTGAACGGCGACGGGGCCGCCGCCTACACGCTGCAGGGCCTGTGGACCGCGGCGCGGGAGTCGCTGGACGTGACGACGGTGGTGTTCGCCAACGGCGTCTACCGCATCCTGGGCATCGAGTTCCAACGCACCCGGTCGGGGGAGGCGGGGGCGGCCGCGCGCAGCCTGCTGGACCTCGGAAGCCCCCGGATGGACTGGTGCGCCCTGGCCCGCGGCTTCGGCGTGCCGGCCGTCAGGGCGGACACGGCGGAGGCGTTCGACACCGCCCTGGCCCGCGCCATGGCCGAGCCGGGGCCGCACCTCATCGAGGCGGCGGTCGCCTGACGAGGCGAAGGCCCGCGGGGATCGCCCGCGGGCCGCGCCGAAGGCGGGCAGGGGCCGGGCCGCGGCTCAGCCCTTGTTGCCCGCCGTGTTGGTCGGCAGCTTGCAGGGCAGGCCGACGTTGGACGCCTGCTTGCAGGTGAGCAGGTCGGCCGCGGTGTTGGTGCCTCGGGTGAACCCGATCACCCAGCCCGGCGCGCCGTCGGCGCAGGCCGTCTCCACGTAGTCGACGCCCTGCTGCGTGCCGCCGAGGTAGCCCGCGCCCGACACCTTGCAGGTGTTGCGGCCCTTGGCGGCCAGGGAGGCGGTGTACTTCGGGTAGACCACGTCGGCCTGCGTCAGCTTGCAGCCCTGCCCGCCCAGCGCGGGGGCGCGGACGCAGTCGTAGACGTCGCTCTTGCCCGTCTCCGAGAAGGCCGCCAGCGCTCCGTCGGGGCGGTCGCTGCAGGCCAGCTCCACCACCTCGCGGTTCTGAGCGTCCGTGCCGATGTAGCGGTACTGCTTCACCTGGCAGGGGAAGCCCGCCTTGGCGGCCAGCTTGGTGTAGGCGGCGGCGTCCGTGGTCTGGGCCACGGCCGTGTCCGTCATCTTGCAGCCGCCGAGGGACTCGGCCTTGCCGCAGTCCACTGCGCTCTTGAAGGCGCCGCCGGCGGTCTGGACGAGGATGAAGCCGGGCGTCGAACCGCAGGCGATCTCGGTGAACAGGTCTCCGTTGTTGCGGTCTGCGCCGATGGTGCGCACGTCGGAGACCTGACAGGTCTTGCCCGCCCGGGCCACCAGCGGCTGGTAGACGGCCAGGGACTGCTCACGGGTGGTGAGCTGGCAGGCCTGCGCCGTGCCCTGCAGCTGCAGGCAGTCGGTCACGTCGGGCTTGGCCCCCGCCGGGGCGGCCTCGTTGACCGCCATCAGGAAGCCCGCCGCGCCGCGGCAGCCCACCTCGTAGTAGGTCATGCCCGAGCTGCCGGAGCCGACGTAGCGCTGGCCGGAGATGTCGCACGTGCGGCCCGTCTCGCGCACGTAGCCCGCCAGGGCCGCGCCGGTGTCGGCGTTCTGGGGCAGCACGCACTTGGTGCCGCCGCCCGCCGCGATGATGCAGTTGGACATCTGCGGCTTGGCGACCCCCTCCTGCGCGATCACGAGGTAGCCGGGGCCGGTCCGGCAGGCCACCTCGTACAGGGTCACCTTCACCGTCTTGCCGTCCGCGCCCTTCTGCGAACCCGCCCCGCGGAAGGCGGAGTCGGTGACTTGGCAGCTCTTCACGTTGGACGCGGCGACCAGGGCGGGCGTGTCCTTGGCCCCGCGCGCCTTGTCGGCGTCGCTGATCTTGGCCGGCGCGCCCGCCTTGGCGTCGGCGGCGGGCGCGTTGTCGTTGCTCTTCAGCCGCTGCGCCCAGGCGGGGCCCGGCAGGGCGAGGGTGAGGGTGAGGGCGGACAGGGCGGCGAGCGCCGCCACGCCCAGGCCGAGGCGTTTCATCACAGAGTGCTCCCAGGCCCCCTTCGAGGCGGGGGGCGTCGGCGTCGACATAAGCCGCCCGCGTCCGAGGCGGTCAAGCGGGCGGTCCGGCGGGCGGGAAGCCGACCGGACCGTCCCGCCCCGTCTGGCCCCGGTGGCGCAGCAGGGCGTCGGCCAGCACGCAGGCGGTCATGGCCTCGGCCACCGGTGCGGCGCGGATCCCGACGCAGGGGTCGTGGCGGCCGGTGGTGGCCAGCTCCACCTCCGCCCCGTCCTCGTCCAGCGACGGCCGCGGCGTGCTGATGGAAGAGGTCGGCTTCAGCGCGAGGCGCGCCACCAGGGGCTGGCCGGTGGAGACGCCGCCCAGCACGCCGCCCGCGTGGTTGGACAGGAACACCGGCGCGCCGTCCGGCCCGCGGCGCATCCCGTCCCCCGCCTCGCGCCCGTCCAGCGCCGCGGCGGCGAAGCCCGCGCCGATCTCGACGCCCTTCACGGCGTTGATGCTCATCAGCGCCGCGGCGAGCTCGGCGTCGAGCTTGCCGTAGACGGGCGCGCCCCAGCCGGCCGGCACGCCGGTCGCCTCCACCTCGACCACCGCGCCGGCCGAGGAGCCTGCGCGCCGTGCGCCGTCCAGCAGCGCCTCCCACCGCGGGACGACCGCCGCGTCGGGCGACCAGAAGGGGTTGCGCCCGGTCTCCTCCCAGTCGAACCGCGCCCGGTCGACCGCGAGGGCGCCCACCTGCACCACGGCCGCCCGGACGCGGACGCCCGCCCCCAGCACCACCCGCGCCACCGCCCCCGCCGCCACCCGCGCGGCGGTCTCGCGCGCGGAGGAACGGCCGCCGCCGCGCGGGTCGCGCAGGCCGTACTTCGCCCACCAGGCGTAGTCGGCGTGACCTGGCCGGAAGGCGCGGGCGACCTCGCCGTAGTCCTTGGAGCGCGCGTCCGTGTTCTCGATCAGAACGCTGATGGGTTGCCCCGTGGTGCGGCCCTCGAACACGCCGGACAGGATGCGCGCTTCGTCCGCCTCGCGCCGCTGGGTGACGAAGCGGTTGCCGCCGGGCCTGCGACGGTCGAGCCAAGGCTGCAGGTCGGCCTCCGACAGGGGCAGGCCGGGAGGCGCCCCGTCGACCACGCAGCCGAGCGCCGGCCCGTGGCTCTCGCCCCAGGTGGTCACGCGGAACAGGCGGCCGAAGGTGTTGTGCGACATGGCGGCCGAGCTTTAGCCCAAGCGCCTGCGGGCTATAAGGCGGCCATGACCGCCGACGCCTCCGCCGTGCTCGACCGCATGTCCGCCGAGGCGGATCCCTTCGCCCTGTTCGACGCCTGGTTCGAGGAGGCGAAGGGGGCGGAGGTCAACGACCCGGACGCCATGGCGCTGGCCACCGTCGACGCGGACGGCCTGCCCGACGTGCGCATGGTGCTGCTGAAGGGGCGCGGCCCCGACGGCTTCCGCTTCTTCACGCACGAGGGCTCCGCCAAGGGGCGCGAGCTCGCCGCGGCGCCCAAGGCGGCCCTGTGCCTCCACTGGAAGAGCCTGCGCCGGCAGGTGCGCGTGCGCGGCCCCGTCGAGCGCCTGCCTCCGGCCGACGCCGACGCCTATTTCGCCACCCGCGCCCGGCGCAGCCGGATCGGCGCCCTGGCTTCCGCCCAGTCGCAGCCGTTGGCCGACCGGGCGACGCTGGAGCGCCGCGTGGCCGCGCTTGACGCCGAGTACGAGGGGCGCGACCCGCCGCGGCCGGCGACCTGGGGCGGCTACCGCGTGGTTCCGCTCGCGGTAGAGTTCTGGCTGGACGGCCCGAACCGCCTGCACGACCGCCGCCTGTTCACCCGCGCCGCGCCGGGCGTCGCCTGGGAGAGCCTGCGCCTCTGGCCCTGACGGGACGGGCGCTCAGGGCCGCCCGCCGCCGCCGAGGGCCGCACGCACGCCGGGGTGCGACAGCACCGGGTCGGCCAGGCGGCGCAGCTCGGCGGGGTCGGCGCCCTCCACTTTGCCCGCGTCGTCGCGGACCACGAGGTCGGCGCGGGCGCGGGCGGGCTCCACCAGCCGCTCGTGGGCGGGGCGCACGGTGGCGAGGTACTGCGCGATCACCGAGCGCGCGGTGCGGCCGCGCTCCGCCTGGTCGCGCAGCAGCCGGCGGATGAAGCGCACGTCGGCGGGGGTGTCGACGAACACGCGCAGGTCGAAGCACGCGGCCACTTCCGCCCGGCACAGCAGGTGGGCGCCCTCCGCCACCACCACGGCGCAGGGCTCGACGGGGTGCGCGTGCTCGGACGTGCGCCGGTGGACGACGAAGTCGTAGGCCGGCGCCTGCACCGCCCGCCCGGCGCGCAGGGCGGCGAGGTCGGCCAGCAGGCGGGCGTGGTCGCGCACGGGCAGGTCGTCGAAGTCGTAGGTCGCGGGGTCGAAGCCGGGGCCGGCGCCCACGTCGGCGTAGTACCAGTCCTCGCTGAGCCAGGCGGCCGAGCCGGGCGGAAGCGCCTCCAGGAGGGTGCGCGCCAGGGTGCTCTTGCCCGAGCCCGATCCGCCCGTGACCGCGATCAGGAACGGCGCGGTCACCCCAGCGCCTGCTCCAGGTCGGCGACGAGGTCGTCCACGTCCTCGATCCCGACGGACAGGCGCACCAGGCCGTCGGCGATGCCCAGCTCCAGCCGCTGGGTCGCGGGCACGGAGGCGTGGGTCATTATGGCGGGATGCTCGATCAGGCTCTCCACGCCGCCCAGGCTCTCGGCCAGGGTGAACAGGCGCGTGCGCTCCAGGAAGCGGCGCGCGCCGTCCAGGTCGCGGTCGAGCACGGCGGTGATCATGGCGCCGTAGGCGTGCATCTGCGCGGCGGCGAGGGCGTGCTGCGGGTGGCTCTCCAGCCCGGGGTGGATCACGCGCGCGACCTCGGGCCGGCCCTCCATCCAGCGGGCGATCGTCAGGGCGTTGGCGCAGGCGCGCTCCATGCGCAGCGCCAGCGTCTTGACGCCGCGCAGGGCGAGGAAGCTGTCGAACGGCCCGGCGATCCCGCCGACGGCGTTCTGCAGGAAGCCGATCCGCTCCGCGAGTTCGGCGTTCCCGCCCGTCACCACGACGCCGCCGACCACGTCCGAGTGGCCGTTCAGGTACTTGGTGGTGGAGTGCATCACGAGGTCGAACCCGTGCTCCAGCGGCCGCTGGCAGAAGGGCGAGGCGAAGGTGTTGTCGGCCGCCGCCAGCAGGCCGCGCCGCTTGGCCAGCGCAGCCAGCGCGTCCAGCGGGGCCAGGCGCAGCATGGGGTTGGTGGGGGTCTCCACCCACAGGAGGCGCGTCTCGGGCGTGACCGCCGCCTCCACCGCGGCGAGGTCGGCCATGTTCACGAAGGAGAACTTCAGCCCCGCCGAGCGCGCCTTCACCCGCGCGAACAGGCGGTGGCTGCCGCCGTAGAGGTCGTCGCTGGCGATCACGTGCGCCCCGGCGTCCAGGCTCTCCAGCACCGTGGAGATGGCCGCCAGGCCCGAGGCGAAGGCGAAGCCGCGCTCCCCGCCCTCAAGATCGGCCACGGCGCGCTCGAAGGCGTAGCGCGTGGGGTTGTGGCTGCGGCTGTACTCGAACCCCTTGTGCACGCCCGGGCTCTCCTGGGCGTAGGTGGAGGTCTGGTAGATGGGCACCATCACCGCGCCCGTCAGCGGGTCGGGATGCTGGCCGCCGTGGATCGCGCGCGTGGCGAAGGCGAGGCGGTTGGGTCGGCGGGGGTCTTCGGCGCTCATGGCCGCCTTCTAGTCGCAGCGGCCGGCGGCCGGAACCCGCGGCGGCCGGCGTCAGCCTCGACGGGGTAGTTCGAGCCTGAGCTGGGCGGCGAAGGGGTCGGGGGCGTCGACCGAGACCGCGTCCAGCGCCAGCCACCCGGCGGCCCGCCGGAGTTCGCCGGCCAGGCGCCGCGCCGTCTCGCCGGGCGCTCCCGGCTCGGCGTGGGCCCGCAGCACCCGCAGCACCCGGCCCTGGCGGTCGGCCTTGAGGTCGACGCGCGCCGTCACGGCCCCGTCCATCAGGAACGGCAGGACATAGTAGCCGTGCACCCGCCGCGCGGCGGGCGTGTAGATCTCCAGCCGGTAGCGCAGGCCGAACAGGCGCGCGGCCCGGTCGCGCGTCCAGATCAAGGGGTCGAAGGGCGAGAGCAGCGCCTCGCCGCCGATCCTGCGCCCGGCCCGGGCGTCGCGGTGCAGGTAGGCCGGCCGCGACCACCCCGCCACGCGCACCGGCGAGACGACCCCCTCCTCGACGAGCTGGTCGACCAGCGGCTGCACGCCGGCGCCCAGGCGGTGGTGGTCGGCGAGGTCTTCGGCGGTGGCGACCCCCAGCGCCTGCGCCGCCCGGGCGAGGAGGCCGCGCCGGGCGTCGTCCTCGCCGGGCGCGGGAAGATCGAGCACCGACCGCGGCAGCACCCGCTCCGGAAGGTCGTAGACGCGCTCGAAGCTCGGCCGGCGGTGGCTCGCGGCGACGAGGCCAGCCCAGAACAGCCACTCCAGCGCCTGCTTGGCGTCGCTCCAGCCCCACCAGCCGCCGCGGGTGCGCGCCTCCTGCAGGTCGGAGGCGGCGAGGGGGCCCTCGGCCGCGATCCGGGTCAGCAGCGCCTCCGCCTCCGGGCGGCGCTCCCCTGCGAAGGCCGCCAGGCTCCCCCACACCCCCCGGCCGGCGCGCGCCCGGGCCATGCGCCAGCGGAGCAGCGGGTGCAGCTCGACGGGAAGCAGGGACGCCTCGTGGCCCCAGTATTCGAACACGCGCCGCGGCCGGGCCACGGCGGCCTCGTCCAGCAGCGCCCGGTCATAGGCGCCCAGGCGCGAGAACAGCGGCATGTAGTGGGCGCGGGCGAACACGCTGACGCTGTCGATCTGCAGCAGCCCCAGGCGGCGGATCCCGCCGAGCACGCGCCGCGCGTCGACGGCGCCGCTCCGGTCCAGGGCGTTGAAGCCTTGGGCCGTGAGCGCGATCCGCCGCGCCTCCGACGCCGTGAGCGTGTCCTTCAGGGTCGGGCCCGCATCATCTGCGCTGAGCGGCTCCGGCCGACGAGCGGGCGCTAGGCCGCCCGCACGACCCGCACCTCGCGCTGGCGTGGGTCGGCCGGGTCGAGGACGAAGGCGCCCAGGTCGCGGTTCGCGACCAGGAACGCCACGTGCGCGGCCGTGATGCGCTGGCCGGGGATCAACCGCGGCACGGCGGGCGGGGCCGGGGCGATCACCTCCGCCGCCACCCGCCCGGCGGCGGCCTCGTAGGGCACCTTCTCGGTCTCGGCGGTGAAGGCGTCCTGCGCCGGCAGGGCCATGTCGAAGCCGAGGTCCGCGGCCCGCGGCGTGTCGGCGGGAGGCGTCGGGAAGGCGCCCGGCTCGCGCGCCCGGGCGGCGAGCGCGGCCACCGCGCGCCTCAGCCGCCCCACCTCGCCCGCGGTGACGCCGGGCGTCAGGTGCACCAGCAGGTGGCGCGCGTCGCCCAGGCCGACGCTGACCCGGTGCGTCCTCATCAGCCAGTCGTCCGCCGCGTAGCCGCTCACGCCCAGGGCGGAGATGTCCAGGGCCACCTTGGTCACGTCCAGGTCGTGGGCGCCGCCGCCGGCGGGCAGGTCGTCGCGCCCGAGCACGCGCACGCCCTTCACGCGCGACAGCCGCTTGCGCAGGCCCTCCGCCAGGGCGACCACCCGGCTCCACACGGCCTCCCCGTTCAGCGCGTGCTCGCGCCGCGTCGCGTCCAGGCTGGCCAGGATGGGCACGGAGGGGCTGGTGGTCTCGAACAGCTCGTAGGCGAGCGCCAAGCGCTCCTGGTCCACGAGGTCGCCCGACGCGAGGAGCACGGAGCCCTGGCCGAGGGCGGCCAGCGTCTTGTGCGCGCTCACCACCACGATGTCGGCGCCCGCGGCGACCGGGTTCTGCGGCAGGCGGCTGCAGAAGCCGAAGGCGGCGCCCCAGGCCGCGTCCACGATCAAGGGCTTGCCCCGCGCGTGGCACACCTCGGCGAGGGCGGCGACGTCGCTGGTCACACCGAAATAGCTGGGGCTCACCACCAGCGCCGCCCGGGCGTGCGGACGGGCGTCGAGCCGCTCCGCCAGCACCTGCGGGGAGACGCCGTGCTCCAGGTCCCACCCGCGGTCGTAGGCGACGGGGACCATCTCCACGTTCAGCCCGGCGAAGACCGCGGCCGAGACCTCCGCCTTGTGGGCGTTCTGCGCCATCAGCACCGTGTCGCCGGGACGGGCCACGGCGGCGAGCGCGGTGTGCAGGCCCTGGGTCGAGCCGCCCGTGACGAAGCGGCAGAGGTCGGCGCCCCAGGCGTCGGCGGCCACGGCGTGGGCGCGCTGCAGCACTTGGCCGGTCTCCGTGCGGTCGTCGAGCCCCTTGGGCGTCAGCACGTCGGCCTTGAAGGCGCGCAGGCCGACCAACCTCCGGACGTCGGCGGTGGCCGCGCGGCCGCCGCCGTGGCCGGGCGCTCCGAAGCCCGCCGCCGGGCGGCGCTCCACCGCGGCCAGCGCCTCGAGCACGGGAGCCGATCTCTGATCCATCACGTCCGTCCGGTCGGCCCCGTCCTCAAAGGAGGGCCGCGGCCGCGGCGTTCCCGTCAGTAGGGCGGGTCGCGCCGGGCGCGCTGGGCGCGCGCCGCCTCCGTCCACCACGCGAGGTCGTCTGCGAAGCGGGGAAAGGCGCGGGCCAGGGCCTCGCCGTCGGGGCCGGCCGGCCGGCCGTCGGCGTCGAAGGCCGCCCCGACGCCGCCTACGGCGAGGGTGCTGCTGACCACCACCATGCCCATCTCTGACAGCACGCCGCGCCAGGCCAGGCCGGCCCGCACGCCCGCGAACCGTCCCGCGGAGTAGCTGGCGACGGCGGCGGGACGCCAGAACCACTCCTCCAGGAAGTGGTCGGTCAGGTTCTTGAGGCCGGGTTGGACGCTCCAGTTGTATTCGCCCGCGACGAAGACGAAGGCGTCGGCCCGGCGGATCTTCTCCGCGAGCGTCTCGAGCGCGGCGGGCGCCTCGCCCTTCGGGTGCTCCTTGTACATGCGGTCGAGCATAGGGAGGTCGAGCGCCTTGGCGTCGATCAGCTCGGCGTCGGCGCCGCGCTGGGCGAAGGCGGCCGTGAGGTGCTCCGCAAGCTTGATGCCCTGCCGGTCGCGCCGATACGAGCCGTAGAAGATCAGGATCCTGTCGCCCATCGCCGCGCCTTCCGCTCCCGGTCTTCCACCCGCCCCGCGGCCGCGTCGACCTGCGCGCCGCGACGCCGCCGCCGTCTTCGGGTCCGCGGCGGGGCGTATGCGAGAACGAAACGGGGGCGGGAGTGTTCACGAGCTCCGACAAGGAGTCGACCATTGGCCTCGGCGCCCGCCCGCAAACGCGACGATCTCCAGCCCTCGGGCGCTCCGGCCCGTGAAGACCCGCCGAAGCAGGAGGCGCCCGCGGCCGGCCTCGCCCTGCGCCTGGCGCGCGCCGCAAGGGAGGGCGGCGACGTGCTGGTGGTCGCCGCCGGCGAGGCGCGGGCCGAGGAGCTGCGCCGCGCGCTGGAGGTGGTCGGCCCCGGCCTGCAGGCCGTCGTCGTCCCGGCCTGGGACTGCCTGCCCTACGACCGCGCCTCGCCCTCCCGCGAGAGCATGGGGCGGCGCATGCGCGCCCTCGCCGAGCTCGCCGCGCCGAGGACGGGGCCGCGGGTGGTGGTCGCTGCGCCGGAGGCCCTGATCCAGCGCCTGCCGCCGGTGGAGGCGCTCGCGGGCGGCGAGTTCGCCGTTCGCCCGGGCGACGAGCTGGACCGGGACGCGCTGCACGCCTTCGCGGACCGGTTCGGCTACGTGCTCGCCGACCGCATCGACGAGCCGGGCGAACTCGCCGTCCTGGGCGAGGTGGTGGACGTCTTCCCGCCCCACCTCGACCGCCCGGTGCGCGTGCGGCTGGACGAGGGCGGCCGCGTCACGGAGATCGACAGCTACGACCCGCTGACGCAGCGCTCCGCGGCTCGGCTGGACGAGCTGGTGCTGGGGCCGGCGACCGAGCTGGTCGGCGAGGGCCTGCCCCGGGCCGCGGGCGACGAGCACCGCCTGCCGCTCGCCTACGACGGGATGTCCACCCTGTTCGGCCTGCTGCCGGGCGCCCGGCTCCACGTCGAACCGGCGGCGGCGGAGCGGGCGGCGTCGCTGCTGGAGCAGGTGGCCGAGGCCCGCGCCGCCCAGCTGGACTTCGCCGAGCCGGGCGCCGCGACGCCCCTGTCCGCCGACGCCCTCCATCTCTCCTCCGACGAGCTGGCGGCGGGGCTGGACGGGCCGCCGCTCGGCCTCGACCTCGCCGGCCTGGCGCCCGCGCCCGCGTTCGCGACCGCCGCCAACCCCGGCGGCGCCTTCTGCGCGGCGGTGGCGGAGGCCGTCGGGGCGGGGAGGGCGGTGGTGCTCACCGGCCGGCGCCACGAGCTGCGCCTCCTCGACCGCGCCCTGGAGCGCGGCCTGAAGCGCACCGCCAAGGCGGCGCAGACCTGGGAGGCGGCGACCGTTCCGGGCGAGGTGTCGGCGCTGGAGGCCGACCTCGCCGCGGGCTTCGTCGACGAGGCCGCGGGCGTGACGGTGCTCGCCACGGCCGACGTGGTCGGCGGCCGGGTCGCGCGGCGGTCGGACTCGGGCGCCGCGCTCCTCGCCGAGCCCGAGCTGCGCCTGGGCGACGTGGTGATCGACGAGGCGCACGGCGTCGGCGTGCTCCGCGCCCTGGAGACGGTGGAGGCCGCAGGCGTGGTGCAGGACGCCTTGCGGCTGGAATACCACGGCGGCGCCGTGCTCCTCGTGCCCGTGGAGGACATCGGCCGCATCTGGCGCTATGGCGCCGAGGAGAGCGCCGTGGCCCTCGACCGGCTCAAGGGCGACGGCTGGGCCAAGCGCCGCGCGGAGGTCTCCCGCCAGATCGAGGCCGACGCCCGGGCCCTGGTCGAGCAGGCCCGCGAACGCGAGGCGGTGCGCGCCGACCCCGTCGAGGCGCCCGCCGCCGCCGTGGCGAAGTTCGCCGCCCGCTTCGCCTTCCCGGAGACGCCCGACCAGAAGGCGGCGATAGCGGCCGTGCTGGCGGACCTCGCCTCCGGCCGGCCGATGAACCGCCTGGTCTGCGGCGACGTGGGCTTCGGCAAGACGGAGGTGGCGCTGCGGGCGGCCGCGGCCGTCGCCCTGTCCGGCCGCCAGGCGGCCGTCGCGGCGCCCACCACCGTGCTGGCGCGCCAGCACGCGGCCGTCTTCGCCCGGCGCTTCGCGGGCACGGGGATCAAGGTCGCGCAGCTCTCCCGCCTGGTCGACGCCGCGGAGGCGAAGGAGGTCAAGGCGGGGCTGGCCTCCGGCGAGATCGGCGTGGTGATCGGCACCCACGGGCTGGCGTCGGAAGGCGTGGTCTTCAAGGACCTCGCCCTCATGGTCCTGGACGAGGAGCAGAAGTTCGGCGCCCAGCTGAAGGCGCAGCTCCTGGCCAAGGCGCCGCACCACCTCGCCATGACGGCCACGCCGATCCCGCGCACGCTGCAGGCCGCCATGGTGGGCGTGCAGGAGGTGAGCGTCATCGCCACACCGCCGGCGCGCCGCCGGCCGATCCGCACCTTCCTGTCGCCGTTCGAGGCCGCCTCCTTCCGCACCGCCCTGCTGCGGGAGAAGCGCCGGGGCGGGCAGAGCTTCGTCGTCGCCCCGCGCATCTCCGACCTCGACGTGCTGGCGGCGCGGCTCGCGGAGCTCGCGCCCGAGCTGACGGTCCGCACGGCGCACGGCGAGCTGCCCGCCGAGGAGGTCGACCGCGTCATGGTCGATTTCGCCGACGGGCGCGGCGACGTGCTCCTGGCCACCGACATCATCGAGAGCGGGCTGGACGTGCCCCGCGCCAACACGATGATGGTGTGGCGCGCCGACCGGTTCGGCCTCGCCCAGCTGCACCAGCTGCGCGGCCGCGTCGGCCGCGGGCGCGTCCAGGGCGTGGCCTACCTCCTCACCGACCCGGACGAGGAGGTCTCCGACGCGACCCGCGCCCGCCTGTCGACGCTCGAGGCGTTCGACCGCCTGGGCTCGGGCATGGCCGTCGCCGCCCGCGACCTCGACCTGCGGGGCGGCGGCGACCTCGTGGGCGAGGCCCAGGCCGGGCACATGAAGCTGATCGGCGCCCAGCTCCACCAGCAGCTGATGGTCCGCGCGGTGCGCGCCGCCCGCGGCGAGGCCGACGGGCCGGAGTGGACGCCGGAGCTGCGCCTGGGCGACACGGCCGCCAGCCTGCCGCCGGACTACATCCCCGATGCGGTGATCCGCATCAACCTGCACGCCCGCCTCGCGCGCCTGACGACCCTCGCCGAGGTCGACGCTTTCGAGGAGGAGCTGGAGGACCGCTTCGGCGAGCCGCCGGCTGCCGTGGACGCCCTGCTGGCCCGCAGCCGGCTGGCGCTGCTCGCCAAGGCGGCGGGCGTGGCCAAGGTGAGCGTCGGCCCCGCCGCCGTCGCCATGGACCTCGCACCGGGCGCGGACGCCGCCGCCGCCGAGGCGAAGACGTCCGGCCGCGGCGACGTCGCGTGGCGTCACGGGCGCTTGGTGCTGGCGGCCCGCGAGGGGTGGGAGCCCGTGTCCGCCGCCGCCGAGCTGCTGCAGCAGCTCGGCTGAGCAGCCGCGCCGCCCGCCTGCACCCTCGACGGTCTTTTCACGAGGAGTTTCAGGTAGCTGCGCGACCGGAACGCCGGGCGAGGGCCGTCAGTTGATCAAGGGCCCCTCATTTCTCCGGAAAGGCGTCCCCCATGCCGACATCCCGCCCCCTCGCCGTCGTGACCGGCGCCTCCTCGGGCATAGGTTACGAGCTCGCGCGCCAGTTCGCCGAGAACGGCTACGACCTGATCATCGCCGCCGACCGTCCCCTCGGCGAGGCCGAGCAGGGCCTGCGCGCCGCCGTCACGGCGGAGCTCGACGTGCGCAGCCTGCAGACCGACCTGTCCACCCGCGAGGGCGTGCACGCCCTCGTGGACGTCATCCGCGCCGACGGACGCCGCGTGGACGCCCTGGCCGCCAACGCCGGCATCGGGCTGGGCCACGCCTTCCTCGACCAGGAGATCGCCGACGCGCAGAAGGTGGTCGACACCAACGTCACCGGCACCATCCACCTGATCTGGCACGTGGGCCGGGAGATGCGCGACGCCGGGCGTGGCCGCATCCTCATCACTTCGTCGGTGGCGTCGATGATCCCCGGCGCCTTCCAGGCGGTCTACAACGGCACCAAAGCATTCCTTCAGAGCTTCGCCTTCGCGCTCCGAAACGAACTCAAGGACACCGGCGTCACGGTCACCGCACTGTTGCCCGGCGCCACGGAGACGGAGTTCTTCGAGCGTGCGGACATGCAGGACACCAAGGTCGGCTCCCCCGACACCAAGCGAGACGACGCGGCGATGGTGGCCAAGGTGGGCTTCGACGCCCTGATGAAGGGCGAGGGCGACGTGGTGGCGGGCTTCAAGAACAAGCTCCAGGCCGCCGCCACCCGCGTGCTCGGCGACACCGTGCTCGCCGGGATGCACCGCGGCATGGCCGAGCCTGGCTCCGCCAAGAGCTGAGGCCCGGCCGTCTAAGCAAGGCCCCGCCGCAGCCGCGGTGGGGCTCCGCTTCCATCAGTTCGGCCGCATGACGACCTTGTTCCATCCGTCCTGGTCGTTGTGGAAGTTCTTGTAGGCGTCGGGCGCCTCCTCCAGCGACAGGCGGTGGCTGACGATGACGGACGGGTCGATCTCGCCGGTGTTGATGCGCTCCAGCAAAGGGGCGAGATACTTGTGCATGTTGGTCTGGCCCATCTTGAAGGTGAGGCCCTTCCCGAACGCGGCCCCGAACGGCACCTTGTCGAGCAGGCCGCCGTAGACGCCGGGGATCGACAGGGTGCCGCCGGGACGGCACGCCAGGATCATCTCACGCAGCACGTGCGGGCGGTCGAAGCTCACGTGCAGGGTCGTCTTGACGAAGTCGAGCACGTTGTCGATGGCGAGGCCGTGCGACTCCAGGCCCACGCAGTCGATGCAGTGGTCGGGACCGCGGCCACCCGTCATCTCCGTCAAGGCCTTGTTGACGTGCACCTTCTCGAAGTCGAGCACGTCGGCGCCTGCCGCTCTCGCCTTGTCCAGCCGCGCCTCGCGGTGGTCGATGGCGATCACCCGCTCGGCGCCGAGCAGGAAGCAGCTCTTCACGCAGAGCTGGCCGACCGGGCCCATGCCCCAGACCGCCACCGTGTCGCCAGGCCGGATGCCGCAGTTCTCCGCCGCCTGGTAGGCCGTGGGGAAGATGTCGGACAGGAACAGCACCTGTTCGTCGTCCAGCCCGTCGGGGATCTTGATCGGCCCCACGTCGCCGAACGGGATGCGCACGTACTCCGCCTGCCCGCCGGCGTAGCCGCCCATCATGTGCGAGTAGCCGAACAGGCCCGAGCCCGCGTAGCCGTACAGCGCCTCCATCATCGGGGCCTTGTCCGACGGGTTCGAGTTCTCGCAGGCGGCGAAGAAGGTCTGCTTGCAGTGGCCGCAGGATCCGCAGGCGATGGTGAAGGGGTTCACCACCCGGTCGCCCTTCTTCAGGTTGGTGACCTGCGGCCCGACCTCGACCACCTCGCCCATGAACTCGTGGCCCAGGATGTCGCCGGGGACCATGGTGGGGATCACGCCGTCGTAGAGGTGCAGATCCGAGCCGCAGATGGCGGTGGCGGTGGTCTTGATGATGATGTCGTGCGGGTTGACGATCTTTGGGTCGGGCACGGTGTCGACGCGGATGTCGTGCTTTCCGTGCCAAGTGACGGCGCGCATGGGGAAGCTCCTGGAACCTTGAGGGGGCGGGCGGCTTGGGGCGCGGTCAGCGCGTTTCGGCGGCGCGGTCGGCGGGCGAGGCGTCCGCCTTCTTGTAGCGGGGGGCCGCGTCCGGGTAGGCGGTGGTGGCGATCTCCCCGGCCTCCATCAGCATCTTGAGCCGGCGCAGGTCGCGCTTGGCCTGCGCGCCGGGCTCCTTCTGGAACAGGGTCGCGACGGCGCGGCCGAGGGCGCCGGCGGGCGGCTCGTAGACGATGAAGGCGTGCACCTCCGTGCCCCGGCCGGCCGGGGCGTCGCGGAACTCGACGGCGCCGCGGTTGGTGACATCCGCCCCCGGCTCGGATTCCCAGGCGATGCGGCGGCCGGCCTCGTCGGCGGTCACGCGCGCCGTCCACTCCACCGTGCGCCCGCCGGGGGCCTCGACCGTCCAGCGGGTGCGGCCCTCGCCCAGGTCGTCGATGCGCACGATGTTCTCCATCACGCCCGCCAGCCTGGGGAAGTCGCGCCAGAAGGCGTAGACCTCGTCGCGCGGCCGCCCGATGGTGACGGCGCGCACCACGACGGCGTCGTCCGGCTCGCGGCGGTCCTTCTTCGACTTGACGGCGTCGTCGGGGATGGCGGGGTCGAGGGTCATGGGCGGCGCTCCTGTCGGGGAGCAAACCCGGGCGCCGCCGCCGCGTTCCTCAGCTTAACCGCTGGCGCGGCTCGCTTTTGCGTCGCCGGCCCAGGTCCGACGGCGTCAGCCGCGGGGCGCAGCTCCTCCCGGCGGAGAGGCCGCCGACGCCGCCGGCGCCCCTCCGGACGGCGCGGCCGGGGCCGGCGACCCCCCGAGCGGCGGCGGCGTCTGCGGCCCCGCGCCGAGGGGCGCCGCCTTCTGCGCCGGATCGCCGGGGGCCGGATGCGCGGAGCGCACCACCAGCGACCAGGCGCGGTCGTCGGTCAGGTAGCGTTGCGCCACCCGCTGCACGTCCGTCGCCGACACCGCCTCTATCCCGCTCACCGCGGTGCGCACCGCGTCGAGCTGGCGGGGCTCGACGCGCACGCGGCCGAGCACGGCGAGCCACCAGGCGTTGGTCTCCATCTGCTTGCGCCGCGTCTCCACGCGCGGGCGCTTGGCGCGTTCCAGCTCGTCCGGGCCGACGGGGGCGGCGCGCAGGTCGGCGGCGATGTGGCGGGCGTTGTCGAAGAAGCGGTCGGTCTTGGAGGGCGGCGTCTCCACCTCGGCCGCCACGTAGCCGTAGCCGGGGAAGACGTCCGACGGGTCGGACTGCGCGCCCGGC
This sequence comes from uncultured Caulobacteraceae bacterium, assembly GCA_964242255.1. Classification (GTDB taxonomy): domain Bacteria; phylum Pseudomonadota; class Alphaproteobacteria; order Caulobacterales; family Caulobacteraceae; genus JASLDZ01. The sequence continues at coordinate 16,491 of CAXTCO010000021.1, forward strand.
GAGTAGCTGGCGCCCTCCGCCATGCGCACCTGGGCGATCAGGCGGTTCTCGAACACATCGGCGGCCACGCCCATGGCGCGCGCCTCCTTGGGGTCGGTGAAGAAGTCGGCGGCGGGCCAGCCGATGAAGGCGACCGCCTGGTCGGCGCGGCCCGTGTGCGTCTCCACCCGCGGCGGCGCGCCGCCCGCGGGGAAGGTCACCTTCAGCGCCTCGTTCGGCGGCTTGGGCGTGGGCGCGCGGGGCGGCAGGGCGCCCAGGGTGGAGGCGACCGCGGCGACCGCCGCCTCGGGCGTGACGTCGCCCACCACGACGACGTCCACCGGCCCCTGCGCCAGCTCCGGGCCGAGGGCGGCGCTCCACTGGGCGGCGGTGGTGGCGCCCAGTTCGGGTGCGGTGGGCAGGGTGGTCCAGCGGATGTCGCCGCTGTGGCTGAGGGCCGGCAGGTCGCGCGCCAGCACGCCGGAGGGCGTGGCCGCCACCTGCGGGAGGTAGCCGGCGAGCCCGGCCTTGACCCGGTCGAACGCCTCCGGCCGGAAGCCGGGGCGCTGCAGGTAGGCGGCCGCCAGCTGCATCTCGAAGGCGAGGTCGCGGGGGCGGGTGGCGCCCTGCAGGGCGAAGGCGTCGTCCTCCAGCGACAGGGCCACGCCGGCCACCTTGTCGACGGCGATCCGCTCGATCTCCTCGAAGGAGAGCTCCCGCGTGCCGCCCTGCACGAACGCGCGGTCGGCCCATACGGGCGTGGCGCGGTCGCGCGGCAGGCCGACGCGGCCGTCGCCGACGCGCACGGACAGCAGGATCTGGTCCTGGGTGAAGTGCGTGGGCTTGACCGTCAGGCGCACGCCGTTGGCGAAGGTGACCAGCGTCACGCCCAGGTCGGGCAGCTCGCGACGCTCCGTGACGCGGCCGGCCGGCCCGAAGCTCCCGTACGGCCAGGCGACCGCGGCCTGCGCCGCCGGCGCCGTGACCGGCGCGGCGAGGGCGGCGTCCAGGGCCGACCGC
>CAXTCO010000022.1:0-17012 GCA_964242255.1 uncultured Caulobacteraceae bacterium
GGCGACGCCTACTGGTCGAACCCGCACGGCGACATGGGGCAGATGCTGGCGGGCGAACTCGCGGGCCTGCGCGCGCCCTGGTCGCTGCCCATCCTCACGACCGACACCCTGACCGCGCCGGAGCGCGTGTCCCTCGTCTACACGGACAGCATCCCCTGGCTGACGGCGCTGCTGAAGCTGACGCACCTGGGCGGGGCCGTCAGCCTGATGGGTACCTTCCTCCTGCTAGCCTGGGTGGCGCAGCCCGTCGCCATGTACGGCCTGCTGGAGGCGTGCGGCGTCCGCCGCGCCTCCACGCTCTTGGCGGGCGGCTTGCTGGCGCTGATGGTCCCCGCCTGGCTGTCGCGGCAGATGGGGCACATCGCCCTTACGGGGCACGCGATCCAGATTGCCGCCCTCGCCCTGGCGGTGCACGCGATCCGCCAGGGCGTGGGCGCGTGGAGCGGCGCCGCCTTCGTCGCGCTCGGCGTGCTGGCGGTGGGCGTCCACGCCTACCACGTCCCACCCCTGACCTTGATGCTGGCGGCAGCGGCGGTCAGCGACGTGCTCCAGCGCCGGAAAGGCGCCGTGCGCGGCGCAGTGCGCTTGGGCGTGGCCTACATCCTCGCCGTGGGAGCGGCCGCCTGGCTGCTGGGCTACGCCGTCGGGCGCGGGCCTTCGGGCGGCGTCGACGCCCTCGGCATCTTCGAGATGAACCTGTTCTCACCCATCTTCCCGAACCACTCCTGGCTGCTGCGTCCCGAGTTGACCGGCACGGCCTTCGTGCACGCCTTCGGTCCGGCGGGGCCGTTGCAGGACTTCGAGGGCTACAACTTCGTGGGCGTCGGCGGGCTGGTGCTGCTCCTGGCGGCCGCCGTCCTGTTCCGGCGCGAACGCCGCGCCGGCGTCAGCGGCGCGATGGTCGTCGAGCGCGGCGCAGAGCCTGGCGGGTCCGCTCCCGCCCCCGCCGGCCTGGACCGGCCGGAGGCTCGGCGCTGGGGACCGCTCGTCGCGGCCCTGGTCGTTTTGACGCTCTATGCGCTCGGCACCAAGCCTTACGCCGGCGCGGTTCACCTTTTCACCGTGCCTTTGCCGCACCGGTCGTGGATGGAGCCCTTCGCCCTGTTCCGCGCGCACGGCCGCTTCTTCTGGACGGTCGGCTACGCCCTGCTCGCCGCGGCGCTTACCGTGGTGGACCGGTCGGCCCCGCCGCGGCTGCGCGTCGGCCTGCTGCTCGCGGTGGTGCTGCTGCAGGGGGCGGACACGCACTGGCTCAGGAACGACCTGCACACGCAGTTCGCCCATCCCGAGTCGCTCAAGGTTCCGGCGGCCCTGCGGAGCGCGGCGTTCCGAGGCCGCGACATGCGCATCTCGCCGGGCTTCTTCTGCACGACGTCGCAGGACGTCATGGACCGCGCGCGGCAGCTGACCGTGATCGCGCAGCGCAACGGCGCCTCCACCAACGTCGCGGAGACCGTAAGGGGCCCCCGCCTCACCTGTCCGGAGCCGGCGGCCGACCTCCGTGTCGACGCGGGCCCCGGCGACCGGCGGATCACGGTCGTGCAGCGCGGCGACCTCATGCCCGTGCCCGTGACGAACGCCTTCACCGGGCGCCACGACTGCTTCGCGGCCGACGACGGGTTCTGGATGTGCGGCGGGGGCCTGGCCGGCGTTCCCGGCCTGCGGCCCGTCAGCGGCCTCGACCTGGCGACGCCCACGACGCACGACGCGGTGCTCGACGCGGGCAGCGCACCGTTCCGCTCGACCCTGACCTCCGGCTGGTCGGCTCCGGAGGCGACGGGCGTGTGGTCGGACGGACACCGCGCGGTGCTGCAGCTGCCCCACCCCGCCCTGCCGCGAGGAGCCGTGCTTTTCATCGACCTCGACCTGCTGGACTTCCAGCCGGCCGGGCGCCCGCCCCAGCGCGTGCGCTTGACCCTGCCCGACGGTTCGGCGCGCGACCTCGCCCCGCTCGGGCGCGGCTATGCCTCAATAGAATTCCGCCTGCCCGCCGACCGGCTGCCGGGTGGACCGCTGGCGCTGGTGTTCGACCTGCCGGACGCGATCTCGCCGAGGGCTGTCCAGCCGGGTTCGTCCGACCCGCGCGTGTTGGGCGTAGGCCTGCGGCAGATCAGGCTGTCGCACTGATCCGCACGTCTCCGCCTCTTCGCGGCGCTGACGCCTGTGTGGAGCGAACTGAAACGCGCCAGCGTTACCTGGCCCGCGCTTGTTCCACGCGCGTATTACTTAGCGCGTGGTGCTTACACTTCGAAAGGTGGAGGGTTCGCGAACGGTGATCCGAGACTAGGGGCGCCCGATAATCTCGCCTCAAACCCGCTCACCGTTGAGCGGTCCCGCACGCTGCGCTCGCAAGCGGATGTTCCGCCGATCAAACGACTTACCGCTCCCGCTCTCCGTTGCGCTCCCGCTCCTGGCTGAGCGTCTTGCCAATCTCCCGCTCCGCGGCCTTGCCGACCTCCAGCCCGCGCCGGCGGCCCTGCAGAACGGCGTGCATCTGCGGGTCGGCCTTCATGTCGGCGACCATGACCTTGAGATCGCGGTCCAGCGCCTGACGCTGCGCAGCCTGCCCCGGCCCCGTCATCTGCGCGTGCCGCTCCCGCACGCGCGTGTAGTCCTCCATCCAACGGTCGGCCCGGTTCTCCGGCGAGCGCAGATAGGTCGCCTCCGCCACCGTCGCCTTGCCGATGGCCAGCCGCCCTGCTTCGGTACCCACCTGGGCGGCAAGCCCGGGGGTGCGGTCCAACGCGCTGAAGGCGCCCCGCGCAAAGTCCACGTCGATCGCCTTCAACTTGGCGTCGGCCGACACGTAGGCCTGCCGCTCCTCCGGCGTCGGCCTGCGCCCTGCCGCGTAGGCCTGGTCCAGGCCGTTCCACGCCTCGGCGAAGGCGACGAGCCCCGCGCCGGCGCCGACGCTCTTCTCCGCATTCGGAGACCTCGCCGGCGCGGGCCGCGGCTCCACGGCCCTCTGCAGCCGCTCGGGCACGTCGATGTCCCGCCGCTCGGCGAAGGCCGCGGCGTAGTCCAGCGTCGTGTCCTTGGCCCGCTCCCGCCCCAGCGTGCGGTCAAGCGCCTGGCGGTCGGCGAAGTCGTCCGCCCCGTAGTGCAGCGCCACCCCGTCCCGGTGCCGGCTGAGCGCCACGTAGGCGGCGTGCCGGTCCAGACCGGGCGTGGCCAGCACGTGCGCCCGGTCCACGGTGACGCCCTGGGCTTTGTGAATGGTGGCCGCGTAGCCGTGGTCCACATGCCCGTAGGCTTTGAGGTCCACCCCCACCTCGCGGCCGTCGTCCAGCCGCACCTGCAGCCCGCCGGCCGGGAGGTCGACCACGACGCCCAGCGTGCCGTTCTTCACGCCCAGCCCGCGCTCGTTGCGCAGGAACATGACCCGGTCGCCCTCGGCGAAGGTCCGCTCTCCGCGTTCGGTCGAGACCGCCACCTCGGCGCCGAGCACGCCCGCCTGGCGCATCCGCTCCCGCGCCAGCTGGTTCAGCTCCGCCACGTCCGCGCGCGTGTGGGCCAGGATCACGTGCGTCTCCTTCGGGCTCGCCCGCCGCTCGGCCGCCCAGCCGTCCACGAGCGCCGCACGCGCCTCCTCGCGGGTGCTGTGGCCCTCCACCATGCCGGCGGCCTCATAGGCCGCCACGGCCTTCTCCGTGCCGCCTGTGGCCAGCTGCCGAGTGGCCAGCCGCTGCCACTCCTCCCGCTGCCGGCGCACCTCGGTGATCTCCGCCGCCCCGTGCCGCTCCGACAGCGCCCGGAAGGCCGCCCCGGCCTCGATGGCCTGCAGCTGCTCGGGGTCGCCCACCAGCACCACCTTGGCCCCGGCCTTGTCGGCCGCGGTCAGCACCCGCTCCAGCTGGCGCGAGCCGATCATCCCCGCCTCGTCGATCACCAGCACGTCGCGCGAGGTGAGGAGGTCCCTCCCCTGTCCCCAGCCGTGCTCCATCGACGCCAGGGTCCGCGAGCCGATCCCGGCGCCCGCCTCCAGGTTCTCCGCCGCGATCCCCGACAGCGCCGCCCCGCGCACGGTGAAGCCCGACCGCTCCCACGCGTCTCGCGCCACCCCCAGCATGGCCGACTTGCCCGTGCCCGCGTAGCCCATCACCAGCGACAGGTCCTCCGGCCCGGTGATGTGGCGCAGCGCGTCCACCTGCTCCTCGCTGAGCACCAGGCCGCGCGCCTTGGCCGCCTTCTCCGCGTCGAAGCGCTCGTGCCAGTCGACCTCGTGGTCCTGCCGCTCGGCCAGCGCGCCGCCCGACCGCTCCAGCCGCTGCTCCACCTCCAGCATGTCGCGCGTGGAGAACCGCTCCCGACCGCGCCCGTCCCGCCCCAGCATCACCAGCTCGGGCGACGCCTTCACCGCCGACACCACCTCGCGGAACTGCTCGGGGTCGTCGCTGTGACGGTGGACGAAGCGCGCCAGGTCGTGGTCGGTGAAGGTCGACTGCCCCCGCGTGATCGCGTCCAGCGCCACGCGCGGATCGGCGATGATCGCCTCGCCATTGCGCCGCGCGATGTCCCGGTGCTCGGCCGCCCGCTCCGCCCCCTCGCCCCGCTCCTCGCGCCGGGCGCCGGCCGGCCCGATCTTGTTCTGCGGCTCCAGCGCGACGCCCTGGTCGCGGTAGCTCCTGTGGTCAATCCGCGCCTCGACCCCGAGCTCGGCCAGCCGCCCGTTCACGTGCTCGCCCCACCGCTCCCTCCAACCGGTCAGGAGCTCGGTCCCGTTCCACTCCCGCTCCTTTGGTCCGAACCCGTCCGGCCCCGCCCGGCGCATGGACAGCATGATGTGCGCGTGCGGCTTCGGGCTCCCGTCCTCCGCCCGGTCCCAATGCACGTTCACGTCCGCCACCATCCCGCGGTCCACGAACTCCCGTTGGGCGAAGTCGCGTACCAGCGCCACCCCGTCCTCACGGCTCATCTCGCGCGGGATCGACACCTCCACCTCGCGGGCAAGCTGCGCGTCCTTCCGCTTCTCCCCCGCCTCGACCTCGTTCCACAGCGTCAGCCGATCCGCCCAGCGCTCGGGCATGCCCTCCGGCCGCATCACCTCTGAGTGGATCACGCCCGTCTTGTTGGTGAAGTCGTGCGCGCGACCGAGCCGTTCGTCCTCCAGCCGCGACGCCGAACGATAGGCGGCCGCAGCCACGGCGCTGGACCCGTTGGCGCGGCTGATGACCTTGGCGCTGAAGTGGTAGATCGCCACGGCCGCCACCCTGCCCGCGTCCGCGGCCCTGCACAAGCGCACGTCGGCACGACGTATAAGCGCGCACTCACAATCGCAGGCTCCCATGAGTGACGGGCTCTTGGTCAAAGCAGATTGCACATGCCTGTGACCCTGCTACGCTCCCGGTTAGAAGCCGCTGATATGACCGTGCTCACCTTCCCCTCGCCGGACACGCTCGTCATCCGCCGCTACGCACGCGGAGATGGCTCGGAGACGCTGAGAGTGTTCCGAGAGGCGGTGCGGCGTGGGGCGTCCTCGGCCTACTCATACGCCGAGTTAATCGCCTGGGCCCCGCCGGTGATCGACGCCGCCGGGTGGATCGTCACCCGCAATTCGAGACCGACCTGGGTGGCGGAACGGCGTGGCGAGGTCGTCGGCTTCTCGGACCTGACTGCGGACTGCGAGGTGGACATGCTCTACGTCCACCCCGACCACACCCGCCAGGGCGTCGGGTCGGCTCTGCTAGAGGAGGTCGAACGATGTGCGCGCGCCGCCGACATGGAACGCCTTCACACCCGCGCCAGCTTGGTCGCTGAACCCGTGTTCGCCCGCGCCGGCTTCGTCGTCTCGCGGCGACAGGTGGCGGAGCGTGGTGGCGAACGTCTGGCGCAGGCCGTTATGGAGAAGATATTGGAGCCGAGCACATGACCGATACAGCTTCCGAAACGCCCGACTCCGTCAATCTCCCCGTTGATTTCGACGAGTGGAATCGAGCGCGACAATGGGCCTGGATCGCGGCTTGGGCGCGTGGCGCCTCCGAACCCGCCCCGCTCGCTTCGGAGTCGGTCTCCACGCCTGATCGGTCGGGCATCGAGGAGTGGCACGAGCGAGCTCTGGCCGGCGTCAAGCGGTTGCACGAAGATGAGGAGCTTCGCCTGTCCCTCAACGCTCGTCTTTCCTGAGGTTCCCCATGCGCAAACCGCGTGACATCGACGCCGAGCTAAAGGCGCTTGCCGACAAGGCCAAAGGGCTGAAGGCGCAGCGCCTCACCCAGCTGGGCGAACTCGTGGTGCTCACCGGCGCCGACGCCCTCGACCTGGAGACCCTCGCCGGTGCGCTCCTGAGGGCCGTGAAAGACGCCGGCTTGGCCGACGCTAAGGAGGCCTGGCGCGCGGACGGCGCCGCCTTCTTTCAGCAGCGGGTGCGCGGGCGGAAGGCCGCTGGCGCTGCGGGCGACGGCGACGGCCCTGGCGCTGCGCCGGACGGCGGCGGCGGCGCGGCGGGCTGAGCACGCTGCGCAGCGTCACGACACGCGGGCCTGGGTCATGCAGCGGCGCGAACGCACCCGCCACCTCATCGAATTGGGCGGCCTCGTCCAGAAGGCCGGCCTCGTCGATCTCACCGACGACGACCGCGCCCTGCTCTACGGCGCCTTCAACATGCTGGCCGACATGCTCCGTGAACAGCCGCAGGTCCGCGAGGGGCTGAGGCGAAGGGGACGGCGGGAGTTCGAGCTGGAAGGTGCGGGGGCGGTCGCGCCTGCAGGGAACGTCACACGATGAGATACGCCGGCCTGATCATCGCGCTGCTGGTGGGCTACCTGATCGGCTCCGCGGTCGGCAGCGCCGCCGGCGCGGTGCTCCTCCCGGCGTTGAAGACGCTCGTGGGGCTGGCCGGCGGCCTCGCCGGCGCGGCCGTGGCCGGGCTCGCCTGGCGCCGGCGCAACGCTCCGATCGTCTCCGGCGTGCACGGCTCCGCGCGCATGGCGGACGGCGGAGAGGTCGACGCTCTATTCAAGCGGCCTGCGGGCCTGATCGTGGGGAAAGCGCGGGCGGGCTGGTTCTTCCGCCACGACGGCCCGGGCCACCTCCTCACCGTCGCCCCCACCCGCTCGGGCAAGGGCGTGGGCGCCGTCATCCCCAACCTGCTGGACGCCAAGCGCTCGGTCCTGGTGATCGACCCCAAGGGCGAGAACGCCCGCGTCACCGCCCGCCGGCGCGAGACCTTCGGCTCCGTACACGTGCTGGATCCTTTCGGGGTGTCCGGCCGCCCCACGGCCGCCTTCAACCCGCTGGCCGGCCTGCAGCCGGACAGCCTCGACCTGGCGGAGGACGCCCAGGTCCTCGCCGACGCGCTGGTGCAGGACCCGCCCGGCCAGGGCGGCGAGGCGCACTGGAACGAGGAGGCCAAGGCGCTGATCGCCGGCCTGATCCTCTACGTGGTCTGCGAGGAGCCGGAGGCGCGGCGCACCCTGCCCGTGGTGCGCGAGCTCCTGACGCTGCCGCCCCGCGCCTTCCAGGACCTCCTCGACCGCATGGCCGACAGCGCCGGCGCCCGGGGCCTGGTGGCGCGCGCCGCCAACCGCCAGCTCGGCAAGGCCGACCGCGAGGCCGCCGGCGTCCTCTCCTCCGCCCAGCGCCACACCCACTTCCTCGACAGCCCGCGCATGGCGCAGGTGCTGGAGCGCTCCGACTTCCGCTTCGCCGACCTCAAGGCGGGCGTGGCCAGCGTCTACCTGGTGCTGCCGCCGGACCGGCTGGACGCCTACGCGCGCTGGCTGCGGCTGATGGTGGCGCAGGCGCTCACCGACATGGCCAGGTCGGACGCCAAGCCCCCCTCCCCTGTCCTGTTCCTGCTGGACGAGTTCGCCGCCCTCGGCCGCCTGGAGGCCGTGGAGCGCGCCTTCGGCCTGATGGCCGGCTACGGCGTGCAGCTGTGGCCCATCCTGCAGGACCTCCACCAGCTGAAGAGCCTCTACCGGGAGCGCTGGGGCACGTTCCTGTCCAACGCGGGGATCGTGCAGGTCTTCAACGTCGCCGACGTGGAGACGGCCGAGTGGGTGTCCAAGAGCCTGGGGAAGGCCACGATAGCGACCCAGCACGTGGCGGCCACGGTGACGGCCAACCCCAAGGGGCTGTTCGCCACCCGCGGCAACTCCACCTCGATCCAGCTGACCGGGCGCGAGCTGATGACGCCCGACGAGGTGATGCGGTTGGACCCGGCGCTGGCCATCCTGCTCCCGCAGGGGCAGCGCGCCGCCGTCACCACCAAGGTGCGCTACTACGACGACCCGGCATTCAAGGGCTTGTTTGATCTCACTTAATGTCGATCTGGCTCATCAGCGCCGTTCTTGGCGCTCCTGGGCGGGGGGCGTGGTCGCCGCTTGCGGACCCAGCCTGCGCGCTTTCTCGCGGCACGGCTCAACGCCCGACTGACGAAGGTGCGGCCGTAACCGCCGATGAAGCCCTGCGGCTCGGGCTTGATGTATAGGTGGCCACCAAAGGCCGGGTCGACGCCCTTCAGCATGTACTTGGCGAGGCCCCCGGCTGCGGGAACGGGCCGGATAAGCAGGGCGGCTCCGAGGTCCGGGGTGGCGGTGACCTTTCGCAGGTACTTGGTCACGGTCGCTCGGAAGCGGCCCTCCTCTCCTGCGATGATGTGGGCGGCCCAGTGCGTGTTCCTAAGCTCGCCAAAACGGCCCGTCGGGTTCTCGTGGACTACGACGTCAAGGAGCGCATGTCCCGTCGCGTACTTCCACGCGCACCAGACCTTGCGGCGCAGCGCGCGAAACGCGACGGAGGCGGGGCCGTCGTCCATGCCGAGCAGGTGCCACGCGACGATTACCTCCCAGTTGAGAGGGCGGTCTGTGTCGCGGGCGTAGCGGACGCCGTGCAGCACGTTGAGCGCCGACGCCAGCGCTACATGGTTGGTCCCCGATCCCTGAGTTTTGTACGTCCGCATGTACCTAATACAGGATGTGGTAGGCTCGTGCCCCGAGATGCCGTCGCGTGCTGCCCTAGTCAACCGTTCGCGTTCGACTTTCGTTCACGCCGCTCCTCCTCATTGGCACCGAGGACTCGACCTTGGTGTCTCGCGCCAAGGTGAAGGGTTCAGGGACGAGCCTGGACTGTCATCGTCCACATTCCTCCCCAACCTCGCCCGGGACCCGCGCGACAGGCCTAGGCGCCCCGCCTACGTCCTCCTGCGCTGCGTTCCGCACACGCTGACCTCGCCTCCGACGCGCCGACCGCACCGCGCCTCCTCTCGGAGGCTATGCGACCGTTCCGCGGGCGCTTCTGGTCCGGTTTCCCGTGGGTGACCTCCAGGATCGACTTGTCGGCCGACCAGGCCGACTCCGCTTCACCTTCTTTGATCAGACTGGTGGGGGGATTCAGACCGCTCGACGGACTCACGCTCACGCCTTTTCTCGACCACCCGCTCGAACCGGCTGAACGCGGCGGCCAAGCCGCCCGAGCCGAACAGAGCCGCGTTGCGCTCCTCGGGCGCCGCGGCCGCCAGCTGCGCCCGCCGCTCGGCTTGGCGCGCCTCGTGGGCGTGGGCGTGGTCGTCGGGAACGGGCGCGTCCTCGGCGGCCCGCCCTAGAAGCCGCTCGGCCGCCGGCGGGAGCGCCAGGCGGTAGGCGTTGGACGTCTGCTGCACGCGCGGCCCGGGCCCGGTCGCGCCCGTGGGGACGTAGCGGCGCAGCCAGTCCACGAAGCCATGGCGCCGGAGCGCCTGCAGCGCGCGCACCACGGCGTCCTTCGACCGGCGGGTGCGCGCCATCAGCGTGGTCAGCGCCGGCTCCAGCCGCCCCGTGCGATAGTCCACCAAGCGCAGGAGCTCGCGCAGCACCTCGATCGCCACGGTCCCCAAGGGGCCGGTGCGGCGGCCGGGCTTTCTCCCGGCGCGCTCGAAGCGCTCGGCGGCCAGCATGTGGCGCGCCACGTCCTTGGGCCGGAACGGCCGCCAGAACACCCCCTCCGCCCGGCCCTGGGGCCGGCTGTGCCGGCGCACGGGTTCGCCCGTGCGCCCTCCCCTCCCCCACACGCCACCCGGCGTCGGGGCCTCCAGAACAAGCTCCACGGCCTTCCCATCCTCGGTTGGGTCGGCCCGCGCTGGCGCGGCTAGACGATAGGCAAAGCTCCGCCGTCACCGCCGAAGCGGTTTTTTGTTGACGCCGACTCGGTTTGGGGGGAGCTTGGGGGTCAGCCACGACACCCGAGCGGGACACCCGCCGAACCAAGTTATCGAACAGCCCGGGCGCCAACCCGGGCTTTCGTGTTTCTGGCCCTCCGCACACACACAGCGCGACACGGCCACAGACACGAATCAGCGCGACACTCTGCGCTGCACCGGACAGCGTGCGTGGTTCACGGCAAATCCGAAAGCCGCAAAGACGAACGCCGCCCTAGTCTGACTAGAGCGGCGCGATAGTTAACGAGGTCTTAAGCGCCGACGTGTCGACACGTCGGGGTGTCGGCGTGTCAGCGCTCACCCATGGGGTGTCTGCCGCGAGCACGCAGCAGCATGTCGATCGCCTCGCCCAGCAACGCCTGCACGCTCTCCCCTTCCTCCTGCGGGTCGAGCGCCATCAGGTGCAGGGTGCGCCGCAGCTCGGGGCTGAAGAAGCCCGCGACCTGCACCTTGCCATCGCGCGCCTTCGCCCGACCCACGGGTCCCGGGGCCGGCTTCACCTCTACGGCCGCGGGCACCGCGGCAGGTGAAGGTGCGGACTTCAGGTTGGCGAAACGGCTCATGCGGCGGCCTGCGTCGGCGTGTCAGCGCGTCGGGGTGTCGACAGTCCGACCTGTTGGCTTAGCCAGCTCCAGAGTTCTGAGACCTCCTCGGCGGCCCTGCTCCCCGGCTCGATCTCCTGAGCGGCTTGGCCCTGGCCAGCGGCATGGTGGAAGGCGGCGCGGCTGGTCATCATCACAGGCGCGATCTCCACCCCGTAGCCGGCCACCACCTCGGCGGCTTCGCGGTACAGGATCGGGGCGCGCTGCGGCCCATCCACCCAAACCACGAAGGCGGACTTGCCGGCCATCCGCACGAGGTCGGCCGTGAGGCCGATCGCATCCAGCTCGAAGGGGCGGGGAGCGCAGGGAATGAGGATCAGGTCGCAGGCGCGACCTACAGCCAACGCCATCGCCTCGGCGTGGGGCGGGGTATCGACCACGGCCAGCTCCGCGCCGGCCGCCGCGGCGGCGGCCAGCTTGGAGGCGACCAGAGACGGAGCGGCGCAGTCGATCACGTCCGGGTCCGCGCCCGAACGCCAGCGCCCCCACTTGCTGCTGCTGGCCTGGGGGTCCGTGTCCAGGATTAAGGTGGCGAGCCCGGCCGCGGTCGCGGCCGTAGCCGTGTGGATCGAAAGGGTGGTCTTACCGCACCCGCCCTTCTGGCTGATGATGCCGACTGTCTTCATGTTGACCCTCCGACGTGTCGACACGTCGGCTTAGCGACAGGTCAGCACGTCGACAGGCTGACCTCGATTCGTGAAGATGTTGTTAAGCATCTTGGCTTGAGCCGTAGGTCAGCACAGACGGTCCAGCGTAGGACTGAGGGGGTCGCCGGCACGGCCATGTCGATCGTGTAGAGCGCCGTAGACATAAGGCGGAGGAGGGGAGGGCGCTTAGAACTCCCACCCTTCTTGGTCGATCAGCGCCAGAAGGTCGATCTGCTTCACGTTCTCCGCCTCACAGACAAAAGGTATCTTCGGGCTCTTCAACGACCCGCCGATCTCCTGATGCAGCACGATCCGCTGCGGATTGGAGCTCATGGCCAGCGCGATCACAAATGGGTCTGCGCCGCTCTTCCCCTTCACCGTATCGACTAGGCGCGGATACTTACCCATGACGAAGCCCATGGCTTCCTGCACGTCGTCGTCGATCTCCAGGAACGCGGCCTTGCGGTCTTTCGCCCACTCGGCCACGTCGTCATCCTTCTTCTTCAGCTCGTTGAAGACCTCGATGGAGGAGATGAGCCGGCCCGACTCGATCAAATTGTCGATCCTCGCCCAGAAGCTCTTGAAGCTCTTTGGCGGGTACGCCCGTCGCCACGCATGAAGCAGGCTGCTCGTGTCGCAACAGTAGACGGGCAGGGCGGCTGTCACGTAGGCCGCGCCTGCTGCTCAATCTCGGGCAGGTGTTTGACCTTCACCCCGAGGTAACCGGAGACCTCCGCGAGGCTAAGCCGGTCCGCGCGGTAGTTCTCCATCACCAGGCGCACGAAGGGCCGGCCGAAGGTCGCAAGCGTCTCGCGCGGCATGTTGCGCGGGATCGGCTTGCCCTCGTTCAGCTCCTTGGTGCGCTGGCGCTGCGCCATGAACTCGCGTTGATACTGCGTGCGCTTGCGGCCGTAGAAGTCCTCCGTTGTCCGGCCGAGCGTCAGCAGCCGGCGCACGACGGTCTCCCGCGACACGCTGTAGGCGGTCGCCAGCGCCTTAATCGCCTCGTCGCTCCACTCGTGCCGCCCGGCGCCCTTCGCCGTCACGATCGGCTCCGCGAGGAAGTCGCTGCGGGGGAGGAGGGCGTCGGCCGCCACCTGGTTGCAGAAGACCTCGATGCGCTCCGCGTCGCCGCTGCGCCCGCCCTCGGCGTCAAGGTCGGACACGCCGCTCTGGTGCAGCATAAGGTGCACCAGCTCGTGCAGGAGGCTGAAGGTGCGGCGCGAGTGGGTGTCCTTGCCGTTGACCACCATGAACGGCAGCACCTCGGCCCAGAAGGCGAAGCCCGACGCCTCGCCGCTCTCGATGCGCGACGCCTCGAACACCAGGACGCCCAGCGCCTCGATGCGGGTGCGCCAGGCCCTGAACGCGGCCAGGTCGTCGCGCCAGGCGGCCTGAAGGGGGCGGGTGACGCCCAGCGCGCCGCGCACGGCGTCGCCCAGCGCCTCCGTGCTGTCGGTCAGCTTGGCAGACAGGACGAAGGCCGGCGGCCGCTCGTCGGCCTCGGCCAGCATCTCCAGCGCCAGCTCGCGGCGCTGGTGCGCGCGGCGGATTTCCAGCGTCAGGTCGGGGGAGAAGGTGCGGCTCCCGCTCTCGGGCAGGCGGCGGAAGTCGCTCATGGGCTGGAAGGCCAGGGGCGGCTCGGCCAGGTAGAAGACGGCAAGCGGGCGCTTGTAGAGGTTCGCGGCCTTGCGGAGCTGGGGGATCGACGGGGCGGACTCGTCGCCCTCGGCCTCCCACGCCTCCAGCTGCTCCTGGTCGACGCCCAGCTTCTCGGCGGCTTCGGCCAGACCGTAGCCGGCCGACGTGCGCGCCCAGCTGAGGAGCGCGCCGCGTACCAGGGCCTTCGTCCGCTTGGTCATGCGCCCGCCGGAGCCGTGCGCTGCAGGGTGGCGCGCAGGGTCTTAGGGGTGACGTTGTAGGCGCGGGCTACGACAGGAACGGGCTCGTCGGCGGCGAGGCGCGCGCGCGCTTCGCCGATCTGCTGGCCGTTCATCTTCGGGCGGCGGCCCAGGTGCCGGCCGGCGCTGCGGGCTGCGGCGATGCCCTGGCGCTGGCGCTCCCGGAGGCGGCGGCGCTCATGAGCGGCCAAGCTCGCCAGGATGTCGGCGATCAGCCGGCCGTCGTTCGTGCCGATGTCGAGGGAGGGGAGGGCGAGGACGTGCAGCTGGACGCCGCGGCGGATCAGGTCGTCCATGAGGAGCACGGCTTCGCCGGTGCTGCGCCCGAGCCGGTCCAGCTCCGTCACCACCAGCTCGTCGCGGGGCTGAAGCTCGGACAGCAGCACGTCGAGGCGGCGGCGGGCCTTCACGCCCGACTCGACCTCCTCCACCAGGCGGTCGACGCCGGCGGCGGCCAGCGCCTGCCGCTGCCGCGCCAGGCTCTGGTCCTCCGTCGAGACGCGGGCGTAACCGTGCTTCATTTCTCCTCCCACCTTTCTTCCCACGTAACCCGCTGTTCTGGCTAGAGCCTTAACGCAGGGAAGAAAGGTAGACCTTTTTACCGATCTCGGACTCGGGAAGGGTCTCGTCGGCCCAGCTCAGAATGGCGTTCAACATCAGCTTCATGCCGTTGTCGCTGACGATGGTCTCGGGCCAGCCGTAAACCTGCATCAGCCGGTCGAACTCGCGCGCCACCCGCAGCCCGGAGGTCAAGGCGGCGTCCGCCGCTTAGCGCTTTGCGGGTATAATATCGACTAGGGTCAGATTCGAGAGCGTCGCCTATCGATGGATCGGATCAGAGACTAGGTCTAGGACTTGAGCGCTGGTTCGCCTGCAGCGGAACTTTGACCGGCCTCAGCTCGGCGAAAGGTCAGCTTCTCCTCACGGTATAGCAGCTGCATGCTCTCTGTCACCGCGTGGCGTCTGCCTCGGAACAGCATTTTCGTGTCCCTGGAGCGTTGCCGGACTGGCGCACGCTGGTCGGTCCACACCTATCAGTCGGCACGCCCGCCGCTTATTGTTTCTTGGAACGACTTAGCAGGCACTGCCCTCTCCCGATTTGCGCCACGAGTGACAACGCCTCCTTTTCCAGCAGCTAAAATGAGACGCTAGATTTGACCTGCGTGAGGTAGGCGCATCGGCGAATGTCTACGATACGGCTCGGACATCCTCGTCTTGCCAAATACCGTTTACATCGTAATGATTTGTCGGTCCCGTAGCACGGACCCGGATCCAACAGCATTGGAGGTCGTCGGTGAAGCTACTTAGAGCATTACCCCTCCTTGTGGGGATTTTGACTCCCGCAATAAGCCAAGCTGCCACCCCAACCCAGTATATAGCGAAGGTATACACTGAGATGCTCGGACGAGCACCAGATCCTTCTGGTTGGAATGCGAACGTAAATTACTTCCACAGTTCGGGTTGTTCGGTGGCGACTCTTAGACAAATGGGTCAGACCACACTTGCCTCATCAGAGTTCAGCAACATTGGTTACAACAACCCTCAAAAGGTCCTCATTCTATACCGTGCCATACTTGATCGTGAACCTGACTCCTCAGGACTTACTAGCCATACCGCGCAGTTAGACAATGGCACTGCTCTGTCCCAGGTCGCGGATGGCTTTTACCAGAGTCAGGAGTTTAGTAATTTAGCTCAGAAGGTCTGTAGTGGAGCGCCATACTATTATAGTGTACAGGCAGCCGGCAATGCCGCCACTCAGATCCCGGGCGCCACTCAGGTGAACGAGGCTGATGTGCAGAACATACTCAACAACATGTCACCGGGAGGAGTTCTAAGCCTCCAGAACTCTGCTGTAGTTGTCTTGACCACCCCGCTGATTATACCGCCGGGTCGCACCCTAACAACAGATGGGAGTCCAAGTCCAAACGCTCATGCCAAAATGGCTAGATTAGTCCGTTCTCTCAATTTTCAGCACGACCAATTTGGAGACGCTATGGTCGAATTGAAAGGAGGTGCGGCTCTTGTCAATGTCTGGGTTGATGGGCAACGTGGTGTTGCTGGCTTCTCAAACGGGGTTCCGACCCAAGACACCACAGAGCCAAATATCCGTATTCTCTCCGGGAACGGCGGCTCCGTATCAAACGATTTTATCTCTAACTCTTACGGCTGGACAAGCCTCCTCGCTCTGGGCATGGCGGAGACAGGTATCAGCTGCTCAAATGTTTCCATCAAGAACAATGTGATTACGGACTACGCCAGCAACGACGGAAACCATGCGCCCGCTAATACCGGATGGTCCGATGGTATCAGTGACTCTTGCGAAGGTTCTACGGTTTCGGGCAACAACATTGTCGACGCCACCGATGGTGGGATCGTGCTCTTCCGTGCTCAAACATCACAAGGAGGAGCAGTTCAAGCCTCCCAGGTCACTTCCAACACTATCGTTAGTGCTGGTAATTACGCATTTGGAGCTATAATACTAGATCCACTTGCGCAGGATGGTGGCGGGACCTGCTACGCTACCCGCGGCTTCGACGGAGCGAACGTGACTGGCAATACCCTCTACGCGAGCGAGAATAGTGGCTTCTCAATCGGCCTATCTGTTGGCACAGCCGAATGGTTCTACAACAATGGAAATGGGTGTACCGGCACTGGTGCGAACGTCTCAAATAATACTACTGCGGGAATCTCTACGAGAGTAACTGATGGAATCGCGGTCGAAGGAATGATCAGAGCGACCGTTCAGTCCAATAATCTTAGTGTCAGCCCGTCGATCCGCGTAGGGCACGGGAGTTGTCGTAGCTACGTGTCTGTTGCAGCCGTCTCGGCTGGCCAGGCCTCAGGGTCTCTTCAGACCTACACTGATGACTTCATACATGACTGTATAAACAGCTAGCCAATTGCTACGGCTTGCGCAGCTGAAGTCCTAAGCGTCAGCTTGCGCAAGCTCTCTTTTTAGAGGGTCACCTGTCGCCCAGAGTTCGGTCCGCATTCGGAGCGAGAGTTCGTCAGAAAGCCTACGGCCGCTCGGCCGGAGCTTCCGAGCCCATCGACGCCCCGGAGCTGGTATGCGTGCGTGCGCCTTCGAGCCGACCAGCGCGCCAGAGACCCTGGCGCAAAAGACCGGCCAGCTGTCGAGCGGCTCTGCCGGGCGCTGGAGGAAGGAGCTCCGCCCCCACGCTCGATCTTGTGTTTGAGCGTAGACATCCGGCGCAAGGCGTTACGGATCGGTCCGCCAAGCCGAACCGCGACGCCAAACGCCTGAGCCGCCCCCTTGCGACCCCTCCGACGTCGTGGACCCGGCTTCGGTGTCGAGCCATAACCTCGACGGCCACTCTGGTGAAGCCGCTGGGCGCGCCGCAGACGGTCTGCTTGCTAAATGCGCGCGAGCGCATGGGAACGCGCAGCCCGATCGCCCGACCCGGGATCGACACGGCCGACTCCGTTTGGCACACGCCGCGCGAGGACGTCCCCGCGGTTCGATCAGACGGCGGCGCGTGCGGTGATCATTGATCTTCCGCGTGGGACGGAGGAGACCCGATGAGCCTGTCACCATCCACGGCCGGGTCCGCCCTCCGCCGGGTCTCCGCGCGTCATTGGGCGCTTCTGGCGACGGTGCTGGCCGCGATCGTCGGCTACCAGCTTGTCTACGGTCTCCGGCTGCTGAACGCGGGCGACGCCTACTGGTCGAACCCGCACGGCGACATGGGGCAGATGCTGGCGGGCG
>CAXTCO010000023.1:0-16852 GCA_964242255.1 uncultured Caulobacteraceae bacterium
GCGCGCCGGCGCCGCCGCGGCCGCGGCCGTGGCCGCGGCGCCGGGCGCGGGATTCCTGCTGGTCTCCAGCCTCGCCGCCCGCGAGCCGCAGCTCTCCGCCTACGCCCGCAGCAAGCGCGACGGCGAAGCCGCCGTGCAGGCGGTCTACGGCGGTGCGGCCCAGGTGGCGCGCCCGTGCGCCGTCTACGGCCCGGCGGACCGGGCGAGCGCGGCCCTGTTCCGCGCCGCGGCGCGCTGGCCCGTGCTGGCCATCCCCGGCCCACGAGACGCCCGGATCACGCTGGTGCACGTCGCGGACTGCGCGCGGGACATCGTCGGCATGGCCGTGCGCCCCGCGCCGGGCCGCGTCGCCGCCCTCACCGACGACCGACCGGAGGGCTACGGCTGGCGCGAGATCGGCGAGACGCTGGAGCGGGCGGCGGGAGCGCGCCGCCGCTTCATCCCTATGCCGCCCACCGCCCTGCGCGCGCTCGGCCTCGCCGCCGACCTCGCCCGGGCGCTGGGCGCCGACACCCTGGCGGGCTCCGGAAAGATGCGCGAGATCCTGCACGGCGACTGGAGCACCTCGCCCGACGAGCGCCTCCGTGGCGCCCCCCCCCGCCGCTCCCTGCTGGACGGCCTGACCGAAACGATGCGCCAGGTTCGGCCGGAACACATGTCGCAGCCCTGAACCGACGGCCCGTTACAATTCGGTCGCATCAAGAGCCCCTCCGTCGTATAGGCTCGATCCTTCAGACTTTTCGATCCGGAGCCCCGATGCAGGCCGCGACGGCGACCGCCACCGTCACCGACTTCACGACAGCCGAGATCGCCCGCGCCGCGCGCAAGGTGCTCGGCCGCCCCGTGGAGCTGACGGCGGGCACCGACATCGCCCGCGACCTAGACATCGACTCGCTCGCCCTGATGAACATGGTGATGGAGCTGGAGGACACGTTCGACGTGTCCATCCCTCTCGACCGTCTGGCCTCCGTCCGCACCGTGGGCGACCTGTCCGGCCTGATCGGCGAGCTCCGCAGAAAGGTCTGACGACGGTGGGTCTGCTCGACCGGCATCGCGGCTACCGCGACGCCTACGCCTCCATCCGCGCCGCCGGCGCCGACCCGTTCGCGATGCGCTTCGACGAGATGCGCTCGCCCACCGTCGGCCGGCTGGACGGCCGCGACGTGATCATCCTGGGGGCCAACAACTACCTGGGCCTCACGTTCGACCCCGACTGCGTCGAAAGTTCGGTCGAGGCGGTGCGCAGATGGGGCACGGGCACCACCGGCTCGCGCATCGCCAACGGCAGCCTGGGCGGCCACGACGCCATGGAGACGGCGCTGGCGCGCTTCTTCGGCCGCCGCCACGCCATGCTGTTCACCACGGGCTACCAGGCGAACCTGGGCGTGCTCTCCGCCCTGGTGGGCCGCGGCGACCACCTGATCCTCGACGCCGACAGCCACGCCAGCATCTACGACGGCGCGCGCCTTGGCTCGGCCGAGGTGACGCGCTTCCGCCACAACGACCCCGAGGACCTCTACAAGCGCCTGCGCCGGCTGGAGGGCCTGCCCGGCGAGCGCCTGATCGTGGTGGAGGGGATCTACTCCATGCTCGGCGACAAGGCGCCCCTGCGCGAGATCGCGGCGGTCAAGCGCGAACTGGGCGGCTCGCTCCTGGTCGACGAGGCGCACTCCATGGGCGTGCTCGGCGCCCGCGGCCGCGGCCTGGTGGAGGAGGTCGCCGCCGAGGCGGACGTGGACTTCATCGTCGGCACCCTCTCCAAGAGCCTGGGCGCCATCGGCGGCTTCTGCGTGTCGGACGCGGAGGACTTCGACTTGCTGCGCGTGGTCAGCCGGCCGTACATGTTCACCGCCTCCCTGCCGCCCGCCGTGGTGGGCTCCACGCTGACGGCGTTGGAGAAGGTGGAGCGCGACACGGCCCTGCGCGCGCGGCTGAACGCCAACGCCATGCACCTCTACGACGGCCTGCGCGCCCTGGGCTTCGAGACCGGGCCGGAGCCGACGCCCATCGTCGCCGCACCCATGCCCGACCTGCCGACCGCCCTCGCCATGTGGAACGGCCTCCTGCAGGCCGGCGTCTACCTCAACCTCGCCCTGCCGCCCGCGACGCCCGACAGCCGGCCCCTGCTGCGCTCCAGCGTCAGCGCGGTGCACACGCCCGCCCAGATCGACGCCGCCCTGCACGCCTTCGAGGCGGTCGGCTCCGGCCTCGGCGTGATCGGCCGCCCTCCTCAGCGCGCCCACGCCTGAGCGCGGCGCCTCAGCGGCGCAGCCTCCACAGCACAGGCAGGGCGGCGAGCAGCGGGTGCCGTTCGCGCCAGGGCGTGACGGCGACCGCGACGTCCGTGTGGCGTGCGAGCTTGCCCGCGGCGTAGGCGGCCGCGCCCGGCGCGGTGATCGCCGCCTTGACGAGCCGCGCCGCGTTCAGCGGCCGACCCCAGAACCGCCGCTGCGCCCAGGCGCGCCGCAGAGCGCGCCCGCGTGCAGCCGGAAGGCGCACGACGAGAAGGTCGTCCTGCACCACGAACGGGACCTGCGCCGCCGACCAAGCGAGGGGCAGCAGCGCGTCCCAGCGGGCGCGGGCGGCGTCGAGCAGCTGCGCCTCGCGGCCGGGCGGCTCGACGCGCCATTCGGCGGCGTAGGTGCCGCGGAACAGGGCCGACCAGTAGGCGCGCGCCACTCCGCGCTCAGGACCGAGCACGGCGGCGAAGCCGGACGCCGTGGATGCGGCGTCGGCCAGCGCGGCCTCCACCCGCGCCAGCACCTCCGGGGTCCGCGCGAACACGACGCGGCAGGGCTGGGCGAAGCGGGTCCAAACGGTGGTGTCGAGGCTCCCGCCCGCCGCCGCGCGCGCGAAGGTCGGCAGGGGCATCACCGCCACCTTGGCGTGCAGCGCACCCGCGGGTGCGTGGTGCCGTTCGAACCGGATCTGCGGCCACAACCGCCGCTCAACCGCACCCCGCATCCCGCCCGCCTGCACGCCCGCGGTCAGCACGTAGAAGTCGAGCACGCCGTCGAGCAGGCCCGAGCGCAGCGCCGAGCCGTAGAACAGCACCGCCTCCGCCGCGTGCTCGGAGGCGAGCGCCCGGGCGAAGTCGCGCACCGGCTCCGGCGCGGGCGTCGCCGCCTCCGCGGCCAGGAAGGCGGCCAGCTCGCTCACGGCGCCACGAAGGTCACGGGCGCGCCGCGCCGGATCCGCAGGTCTCCGCCGTCGAACAGCTCGCCGTCCAGGATGAAGGGCGCCGGCGTGGAGAGCCGCACCTCCTGCGCGTCGCGACGGCGGTAGCCGGCCTGCGCAAGCCAGGGCGGGTCGCGGCCTGCGGCCACCCGCGGCAGGGCCGCCGCCAGCCGCCGCGCGGGCGCCGACACCTCCAGCAGCTTGAGCCCCGGCCTGGGAGCGCCGAACGGACGCAGGCCGAGCGGCAGCCGCTCCAGCGTCGAGAGCAGCACAAGCAGGCGCCGACCCTCCTCGTCGGGACCGTCGCCGCAGCCCAGCCGCATGGGACGGCCGCCCCGCCAAGGATCGCTCGGGCGCCCGAACATCGCGCGGGCCGCGGAGGCGGCGAGCGCGGCGCCGACAGCCAAGCCGCCGACCAGGCCCGCCGCATGCAGGTGCTGCGCCAGGGCGACCGCGTCCGTGAAGGCGCCGACGCCCATCACGAACCCCCGCCGCACGGCCGCCTTCCCGTCCCGCCGCTCCACCTCCAAGGGCGAGCGCGAGACGGTGCGGCCGGCGTGGAGCGCCGCCGCCGTCGTCCAGCCGCGCGGCGCGCCGAGGTCGTGCGCCAGGGCGTTGGTCTTGCCGGAGGGCAGCACGGCCAGCTTCACCGGCCGGCCGCTCCACACCTCCGGCAGCGCGCCCAACACCTCGCGCACCGTGCCGTCGCCTCCGTCCACCACGATCCGCTCCACACCGGTCGCCGCCCAGGCGCGCAGCACTTCGCGCAGAGCCTCCGGCGTCGCCGGCTCGGCGACGGGCGCGCCCGCCTCCGGCCCGCGCCGGCCGCGGCGGTGCGCATGCGCCCGGGGATTGCGGATCACGCCCGCGCGCACGGGCGCCTCCAGCCGGGCGGGAGGGGGACGGACGTCGGCGGGAGCGGAGGCGTGGGGAGCGGCCCTTGCGGGGAACGGCGGTTGCGCCTTTAAGTCCGCCGCCATGCTCCGCGGCAAGACCCACCCGGCCGCCGACGGCGCGCTTCGCCGCGGGCGCGAGCCTGGACGCGACCCGGGTCAGCCCCGCGTCCTGCGTTTCGACGCATGGCTCCTGCGGTTGGCGGTCGGTCCCCTGGCGCTGGGGCTCGGCGTGGTGCTGACCGCCTTCCTGCTCGAGCGCGCCCTGCGGCTGATGGCGGAGCTGTCGGGGTCCAACGGGCGCTGGGCCTACTTGTCCGAGCTCCTGCTGACCCTGTCGCCGCACTACCTCGGCCTGACGCTGCCGGCCGCCTGGTTCCTGGCGCTGTTCCTCGTGTTCGCGCGCCTGAGCGACGGCTCGGAGATCGACGCCATGCTGGCCGCCGGCCTCTCCATGGACCGCATCGCGGCGCCGTTCGTCGCCCTGGGCGGCGTGCTGGCGGTGCTGAGCCTGGTCCTGTCGGGCTGGGTTCAGCCGCAGGCGCGCTACGCCTACCGGGCGCTGCTCCACGCCGCCGCCACGGAGGGCTGGAACGGTCGGCTGCAGGGCGGCCTGTTCGTCTCACCCGAGCCGAGGACGGTGATGACGGCGGACTCCGCCGACCTGGGCGGCCGCAAGCTGCGGCGCGTGTGGATCCGCCAGGAGGCCGACGACGGTGAGCGGATCACCACCGCGCGTCGCGCAGGCCTGCACGCCGGCGCGGACCGCGAGCACGTCGTGCTGGCCCTCGCCGACGGCCAGCAGGTCCGCCACGACGCCGCGGGACGACCCGACGTGCTCGCCTTCAAGGCGCTGGAGATCGCCCTGCCGCTGCCCGCAAGCGCGCGCGACCTGCGCCCCCGCGGCGAGGACGAACGCGAGCTGACCCTGCCCGAGCTGGCAGGGGGAAGGCGACCCGCCTCGGGCGCTCCCCCGAAGCGGATGCAGGCCGAGCTCTACGGCCGCCTCGCGCGCGCCCTGACCCCCCCGCTGCTGCCCCTGCTGGCGGCTCCCCTGAGCCTCGCCGCCAAGCGCGGGGGGCGCGCGCTGAGCCTGGCCGCCGCCGCGGCGGCGCTGTTCGGCTTCCAGCACCTTCTTCAGCTGGGGCAGGACCTGGGCGGCCGCGGCGGCCTGCCTTCGGCGGTGGCGGTGGGCGTTCCCCTGGCCCTGTTCGCCGCCCTGTGCGTCTGGGTCTGGCGCGCAAGCCGCGGGCATCCGGGGGCCAATCCGGTGACGGCCGCGGTCGATCGGCTCGCCGCCTCGACATCCCGGCTGCGGGCGTCCGCCGCCGCCCGCCCGCAGGCCGCGGCGTGACCCTGGCGGCGTGGTTCGCCCGCATGGTGGGGGTGCGCATCGCGGCGGCGCTGCTGGCGCTCGCGGCGGTGCTGCAGCTCACCGACCTGTTCGAGATCGCGCCCCGGCTTCTGGACCAGGGGCGCGGCGCCGGCGGCCTGGGCGTCTACGCCCTCCTGCGGTCGCCCGACCTGCTGCTGCAGGCCGCGCCCCTGGCCGTCCTGGGGGGCGCCCTGTTCGGCTTCGGCCGGCTTGCGCGCGACAACGCGGTGACGGCCCTGCGGGCGGCGGGCGTGTCCGGCTACCGCTTGGCGCTCCTGGCTCTTCCCGCCGCCGTCACGGTCGCCGGGGCCATGCTGGTGCTGACCACCTGGGTCGCCCCGCGCTGCGACACGGCGCTGGCCGCGTGGCTCGCCCGCGGCGAGCCGGCCCCCGCGGCCGCACCGCGCCGGAGCTTCAGGCTGGGCGACGACCTCGTGACCGCCTCGCCGGGCGACGCGGCTGGCCGCCGGCTCGCGGCCGTGGACGTCTGCGCCCGCGAGGCGGACGGGCGCCTGGCCCGCCACCTCGTCGCGCGGGACGCCGTCCAGGGCGGCGACGGTCGGTGGCGGTTGAGGAACGTGACCTGGGAGGCCTACGGGCGCGCCGGCCCGGACGGCCGTGGCGGCGACGTGGCGCGCGGGAACGCCGCCGAGCTCGTCTGGACCGACAAGCTCGCCCCCGCCGACGTGCGCGCCCTCTGGCGGCCCAACGCGCCGACCACGCCCCCCGCCGCCCGGCGCGCCCTGCGCGGCGGAGCGGCGGCCCTGCCGCTCTCAGCCTACCGCATCCAGCTGGCGCGACTGTGGTCGGCGCCGGCGGGCGTGCTGGTGGTGCTGCTGATCGCCGCGCCCACCGCGCTCGGCCAGGCGCGCGACGGGGGGATCACCCGGCTGATGCTGGCGGGTCTGGGCGGCGGCCTCGGCTTCCTGGTGGCCGACGGCGTGTTCGGCGCCCTGGGCTCTGCCGGGATGGCGCCCGCGCTCCTGGCCGCCTGGGCGGCGCCCGTCCTGTTCGCCGCCGCCGCCGTCTCCGCCCTGCTGCACCTGGAGGGCTGATGGCCTCGCCCCACGCGTCCGCGATCGAGATCGTCCCGGTGGAGGGACGCGCGTTGCTGGACCGCTTCATCCGGCTTCCCGAGCGGCTCTACGCGGGCGACCCCGGCTTCGTCCCCCCCCTGCATGACGAGCGGCGGGACGCCCTCTCGCCCGGCAAGAACCCCTTCTTCGCCCACGCGGAGGCGGCCTTCTGGCTGGCGCGCCGCGGCGGCCGCGACGTGGGCCGGATCAGCGCGCAGATCGACGCCCTCGCCCCCGACGACGGCGGCCCGAAGGCCGGCCACTTCGGCCTCCTCGCCGCCGAGGACGACCCGGCCGTGTTCGCCGCCCTGCTGCGCACCGCGGAGGACTGGCTGCGCGCCCGCGGCCGCCTGCGCGCGCTCGGCCCCATGAACCTCTCCACCAACGAAGAGGTGGGCCTCCTGGTGGAGGGCTTCGACACGCCCAACATGGTGCTGACGCCGCACAACCCGCCCTACGCCGGCCCGCAGGTGGAGCGGCAGGGCTACGGCAAGGCCAAGGACGTGCTCGCCTACCTGTGCGACGCCCGCGCCGACCTGCCGCCCGCGGTGCTGAAGCGCGTCAGGCGTGGCGCGCCCCCCGGCGTGAAGCTGCGCCCGCTCGACATGAAGCGCTACGACCAGGAGGTCGCGACGCTGACGGAGATCCTCAACGACGCCTGGTCGGGCAACTGGGGCTTCGTCCCCACCACGCGCGAGGAGACGGAGGCGCTGGCCAAGGGGCTGAAGCCCGTGGTCGATCCGCGCCTGGTGTGGTTCGCGGAGATCGACGGCGAGGCGGCGGGCGTGATCGTGTACCTGCCCAACGTCAACGAGGCGATCCGCGACCTGCGCGGCCGGCTCTTGCCCTTCGGCTGGGCCAAGCTCCTTTGGCGGCTCAAGGTGTCGGGTGTGAAGTCCGCCCGCGTGCCGCTGATGGGCGTGAAGCGCCGCTTCCAGCGGGACCGGCGCGGGCAGATCCTGCCGTTCCTGCTGATCGAGGCGGCGGGCCGCCCGGCCGTGCGCCTCGGCTATGAGCGCTTCGAGCTGTCCTGGGTGCTGGAGGACAACGCGCCCATGAACGCCATCGCCCACGCCATGGGCGGTCACGTCTACAAGCGCTGGCGCATCTACGAGAAGTCGCTGGCGTGAGCGCGCCCGAGACCCGCGCCGTCACCGCCTTGGTGCTCGCGGGCGAGCGGCCCGGCCGGCCCGACCCGGTGGCTCAGGCGGCCGGCGTCGCGCACAAGGCGCTGGCGGAGGTGGGCGGCGCGCCGATGCTGGCGCGCGTGGCGGCGGCGTTGCGCGGCGCGGGGGTCGGGCGGATCGCCGTCAGCACGTCGCATCCGCGGGTGGCGGAACTCGCCCGGGCGCTGGGCGCCGACGTGCTGCCCGCCTCGCCCCTGGGTCCCAGCGCCAGCGTGCTGCAAGGCGCGCGGACGCTGCGAGCGCCGCTGCTGGTCACCACCGCCGACCACGCCCTGCTGGAGCCCGCCTGGATCGAGCGCTTCCTCGCCGACGCGCCGGCCGGGGCGGACGTTTGCGCCCTGCTCGCCCCCCGCACGGCGGTGGAGGCCGCCGACCCCGGCGCGCACCGCACTTGGCTCACCTTCGCGGACGGCGTCTGGTCGGGCTGCAACCTGTTCCTGATCCGCACGGCCGCCGGCCTGCAGGCGGTGGAGTTCTGGCGGCGCGTGGAGGCTCAGCGCAAGCGGCCGTGGCGCATGGCGGCGCTGATCGGCCCGGGCGTGCTGCTGCGCCACGCCCTCGGCCGGCTGACCCTCGGCGACGCCGTGGAGCGCCTGGGTCGCGCGGCGGACGTGCGCGCTTCGGTCGTGCCCTGCCCGTACGGCCTGTGCGCCGCGGACGTGGACTCGGCGGACGATCTGCGGCGCGTCCGCGCCCGGCTGGGCGGCTGAGCCGCCGCCGCCTTCGCTCAGTGCGGCTGGCGGCCGTTGGTCCAGATCGCGTCCGGCACGTCCGACACGGGGGCGGGCGCGCCGGCGGTGTCGGCGTGGTCCCGGTGGCGGTGGTGGTTCTTCGGCAGGTGCATGTGCACCCCCGCCTGGGCCGCCGGCGCGAGGCAGGCGAGGGCGGCGACGAAGGCGAGGGCGACGCGCACGGGCGGCTCCAGGAAGCAGAGCCGCATCCTCCCCCGCCTGGGCGGAACTGTCCACACTCCGCCATCGGACGTCCTGCGCCGTCTTGCGCCACCCTGACCGTCGTCGCGACCCGCGTTAACGGTTCCGCACCGCCCATCGCTCCACGGTGAGAGCGGAGACCTGCGACCCATGCCTCTCGACGAAGCCGACCGCATGCGCGTGCTGCGGTCCTACGCCGTGCTCGACACTCCCGCCGACCCGACGCTGGACCGCATCACCGCCCTGGCGCGGCTCACGTTCGACACCCCCATGGCCAGCCTGGCGCTGGTGGACGACCACCGCCAGTGGTCGAAGTCGCAGCTGGGCCTGAGCGCCTGCGACACGCCGCGGGAGCACGCCTTCTGCACGCGGACGCTGTCGCTCGGCCGCGGCGGCGTGCTCACGGTGCAGGACGCGGCGACCGACCCGCGCTTCGCCGGCAATCCCCTGGTCACGGGCGCGCCGCACATCCGCTTCTACGCCGGCGCGGTGCTCACCTCGCCGGAGGGCGCCAACCTGGGCGCCCTGTGCGTGCTCGACACGCGCCCCCGCCCGCCGCTGACGGCGCTGGAGGGCCAGACCCTGCGGGCGCTGGCCGACCTGGCGATGAGCGAGCTGGAGGTGCAGCGCACCCGCCGCGCGGACGAGTCCAAGCAACGCCAGCTGCAGCTGGCGGAAAGCATGTCGGGCGTGGGCCACTGGCGCCTGGACCTGGCCACGAGCGCCGCCACCTGGTCCGACGAGGTCTACCGCATCCACGGCTTGAGGCGGGACGAGTTCGACCCCCGCATCGGCGACAGGCTGCAGTTCTACCACGAGGACGATCGGGACGTCATCGTCCGCCACGTCGCCGCGGCCGTGCGCGACAGGTCGGGCTTCTCGTTCCAGCTGCGCCTGCGCCGCAGCGACGGGGCCTGGCGCGAGGTGCTGTGCAAGGCGGCGTGCGAGATGGGCCCCGGCGACGAGCCCGCGGCCCTCGTGGGCGTGTTCCAGGACGTCACCGAGCAGCAGGCCCTGCTGCGGCAGGTGAGCGAGGAGCGCGAGCGCTACCGGCTGCTCGCCGAGAACGCCAACGACATGATCTCCCTGACCTCGGTCGCCGACTCGTCGGTGCAGTTCGTCAGCCCCGGTTCGCGCCGCGTGCTGGGCTACGAACCGGAGGAGCTGGTCGGCCGCAAGACGCTGGAGCTGACGCACCCCGACGACCACGCCCACGTGGTGGAGCACTTCACCGGCCTGCTGAAGGCCGGGCCCACCGAGGCGGTCTCGCCCTACCAGTTCCGCGGCAGGCATAAGACCGGAGCCTGGGTCTGGCTGGAGGGCCAGCCCCGCGTGCAGTGGGACGGGGCGGGCCGGGCCGTCTGCTTCCAGGACGTCGTCCGCGACGTGACCCGGCGCAAGGAGATGGAAGCGCACCTGGAGAAGCTGCGCGACGCCGCGGAGGCGGGATCGCGCGCTAAGACCGACTTCCTGGCCAACATGAGCCACGAGCTGCGCACGCCCCTGACGGGCATCCTCGGCTACGCCGACGTGCTGGCCGGCGCCTGCGACCTCGGCCCGGAGTCGCGCACGCACCTGGAGCGGATCCGGCGCTCGGGCGAGACGCTGCTGTCGCTCGTCAACGACGTGATGGACCTGTCCAAGATCGAGGCCGGCGGCTTGGCGCTGGAGCCCCGGCCGGTGGACCTGACGCAGCTGCTCCAGGGCGCGGTGGACGGCGTATGGCCCCTGGCGGCGGCCAAGGCGCTGCGCCTCCACGCCGACCTGCCCGCGCACCCGGTGGACGTGGTGCTCGACCCGGACCGTCTGCGGCAGGTGGTGCTGAACCTCCTCAGCAACGCGGTGAAGTTCACCGACGAGGGCGAGGTGCGCCTGTCGCTCGCGGTGTGCGAGGCCGGCGCGGGCCGCACCGCGCTGACCGTGGCCGTGAGCGACACCGGCATCGGCGTGAGCGAGGATCAGCTGGCGCGCATCTTCGGCCGTTTCGAGCAGGCGGACGCCTCCATCACCCGCCGGTTCGGCGGCACGGGGCTCGGCCTCGCCATCTCGCGCGCCATCGTGGACGCCATGGGCGGGCGTCTGGCCGGGCGGGGCGCGCCCGGCGGGGGCTCGACCTTCATCCTGGCGCTGGAGGCGCCCTGCGCCCCGCCCGTCCCGGCCCTTCCCGCGCCGGCGCCCGTGGACGCGCCCTCCCCGCTCGCCGGCCTGCGCGTGCTGCTGGCGGAGGACGTGGCGCTGAACCGCGACTTGATCGCGCTGCTGCTCGGCCGCTGCGAGGTGCGCCTGACCAGCGTGGAGAACGGGGCCGAGGCCGTGGAGACCGCCGGCCGCGAACCTTTCGACGCCGTGCTGATGGACATGCAGATGCCCGTGCTCGACGGCGTGGAGGCTGCGCGCCGCATCCGCGCCTCCCGCGGGCCCAACGCCCGCACGCCCATCATCGCGCTCACCGCCAACGTGCTGCCCTCCGAGGTGGCCCTGTGCCGCGCCGCCGGCATGGACGGCCACCTCGCCAAGCCGTTCACCGCCGGGAGCCTGGCCGCCGCGCTGACGCAGGCCGTCCGCCCCGCTCCCGCGCCCCATCCTCGGCTCCAGGCCGCCCTGGCGGGCTGAGCGGAGGCGCGCAGGGCGTGGCGCGCCCGCGTCCGCGCCTATATGGCGTGCGCCTTCAACAGGTTCAGGACCGCCCGTCATGCCCGTCGACGTGAAATACACCGCCCACGCCTCCGCCACCGGCGGCCGCGACGGCCAGGCCCGCTCCGACGACGGCAAGGTGGACGTGAAGCTGTCCACGCCCAAGGAGCTCGGCGGCGGCGGCGGCGACGGCGCCAACCCCGAGCAGCTTTTCGCGGCGGGCTACTCCGCCTGCTTCATCGGCGCGCTCAAGGCCGCGGGCGTGCAGATGAAGGTCAAGGTTCCCGACGACGTGAAGGTCTCGGCCGCCGTAGGGATCGGCCCGCGCTCGGAGGGCGGCTTCGGCGTCACCGCCGACCTGACCGTCTCCCTGCCCGGCCTGGACCGCGAGCAAGCGCAGAAGCTGGTGGAGGCCGCCCACCAGATCTGCCCCTACTCCAACGCCACGCGGGGCAACGTGGACGTCGGCCTGACCGTCGCCTGACGCCCTCGCGCCGGAGGCCCGGTCAGGCCCGGCGGCGCTCCCAGGCGAGCGCGTGCGCGGCGATCTGCGCCACGCCGAAGCGCGGCGCCCAGCCGAGCACGTCGCGGGCGCGGGATGCGTCCGCCACCAATTCGGCCATGTCGCCCGGCCGCCGCGGCGCGCTCCGCAGGCGGGGGGAGCGGCCCGCCGCCTCCCCCACCGCCCGCGCCGCCTCCAGGACGGAGCAGCCCCGTTCGCTGCCGAGGTTCATCACCTCGAAGGCGCCGGGAGGGCGGCCCCCGAGGTGGTCCAGGGCCAGCAGGTGCGCGCCGACGAGATCGGTCACGTGCACGAAGTCGCGCACGCCCGTGCCGTCGCGCGTCGGCCAATCCTCGCCGAACACCTCCAGCTCGGGCCGCCGTCCGAGCGCCGCCTCGCAAGCGGCCTTGAACAGGTGGGTCGCCCCCGGCGTGGACTGCCCCGCCCGCCCCTCCGGATCCGCGCCCGCCACGTTGAAGTACCGCAGGGCCGCGGCGCGCAACCCGTGCGCGCCCGCCGCGTCGGCCAGCACCGCCTCCGCCGCCAGCTTGGAGCGGCCGTAGGGCGAGATCGGCTGCGTCGGCGCATCCTCGTCCACGCGGGCGGCGGCGTCGCCGTAGACGGCGGCGGTGGAGGAGAAGACCACCCGGTCGACGCCCGCCTCCACGCACGCCTGCAAGAGCGCCGTCACGCCGCCCGTGTTGACCCGGTGGTGCTCCAGCGGCCGCGCCACCGACTCGGGCGCCACGGCGCGGCCGGCGAAGTGCAGCACCGCCTCCACGTCGTGGTCGCGCAGGGTGCGGGCCACCGCCGCCGTGTCCAGCACGTCGGCCTCCACGAAGGCCGCCGCGGGCGGGACAGCCCCGCGTACGCCGCTGGAGAGGTCGTCCAGCACCACGGCCTCGCGCCCGGCGTCCAGCAACGCCCAGGCGGCGTGCGCGCCGATGTAGCCCGCGCCGCCGGTGATCAGGATCGCCCCCACGCGCGCTCCAGGCCACGCGCCCGCGCCGCCCGCAACCCTTTGAGGGGAAAACCTTTCGGCGAACACGTTCGTGCAGACTCGGCTTGCCAGCGCCCCCGTCGCCGCGGCTAAAGGAAGCGGCGGGCGGCGGAGCCCGTTCGTCAGGGGCGGACATTGTCGAACGAGATGACGGCGGACCGGCGCGGCGCCGGGCCGCAGCCGGGCGCTTCCGGCAAGGTGGGCGTGGCGGTGGTCGGGCTGGGCGGGGCGGTGGCGACCACCGCCGTCGCCGGCCTCGAGATGCTGAAGGCGGGCTCCAACGACCTGACCGGCCTGCCCCTGGCCGACCTGGCGGTGTCCGGACTGGCCGACTACCGCGACCTCGTCTTCACCGGCTGGGACGTGAACGGCGACGACCTGGGCACGGCGGCCGAGAAGCACGCCGTGCTGGGCCGCGAGGCGCTGAGCGACGGCGCGTCCTCGCTGCGCGGCATGCGGCCGATGGCGGCGGTGGGCTCCGCGCGCTTCTGCAAGAACGTCGACGGCGAGAACAAATTCAACGCCGCCAGCCACCGAGAGGCCGTGGAGCGCATCAGCGCCGACCTCGCCCGCTTCAAGCGGGAGAGCGGCGTGGAGCGCGTGGTGGTGCTGAACCTCGCCTCCACCGAGCGCTATCCCGACCTGGACGCGCCGGCGCTGCAGGACCTGCAGGCGTTCGAGCGCGGGTTGGACGAGAGCGACGAGGCGATCGGCCCGGCCATGCTCTACGCCTACGCCGCCATCGCCTCGGGCGCGCCCTACGCCAACTTCACCCCCTCGGTGGCGGCGGACGCCAAGCCGCTGATGCAGATGGCGCGCGAGCGCAACGTCGCGGTGGCCGGCAAGGACGGCAAGACCGGCCAGACCTTCATGAAGACGGTGATCGCGCCCGCCCTCAAGGCGCGCAGCCTGCACGTGGACGGCTGGTTCTCCACCAACATCCTGGGCAATCGCGACGGCCTGGCGCTGGACGACCCGGCCTCCCTGGCGTCCAAGGTCGGCACCAAGAAGAGCGTGCTCGACCAGATGCTCGGCTACCCTGTCGAGGACCACATCATCGACATCCGCTATTACCGCCCCCGCGGCGACGACAAGGAGGCGTGGGATAACATCGATGTGACCGGTTTCCTGGGCCAACGCATGCAGATCAAGGTCAACTTCCTCTGCAAGGACTCCATCCTGGCCGCGCCGCTGGCCATCGAGATCGCCCGCTGCCTCGGCCTGGCCGACGCCCGCGGCGAGGGCGGCGTGCAGGAGCAGATGGGCGCCTTCTTCAAGCTGCCGATGACGCCGGACGGCCGCGAGCCCGAGCACGCCTTCAACCTGCAGACCGCCCGGCTGATGGATTGGCTCGGCGGCGCCGGCCGGCCGTTCGAAGCCTAGTGGCCGCCGACGGCTCCGCGCCGGCCGCCGCGGCCCGGGCCCCGGCGCATCTCAAGCCGCTGCTGGGCGAGCTGGGCGACCTGAAGCGCATCCGCTCGGCGGGGCGCGAGGGCTCCGTCGCGCAGCGCGGCTTCCGCCACGCCTGGTGCGAGCTGGCGGCGGGCGAGGCGGCGGAGGTCGTGACCAAGCGCACGGTCGCAGCCGCCCTCGCCGCCGCGCGCCTGGGCGACCTGGACGGGCCCAAG
This sequence comes from uncultured Caulobacteraceae bacterium, assembly GCA_964242255.1. Lineage (GTDB taxonomy): Bacteria > Pseudomonadota > Alphaproteobacteria > Caulobacterales > Caulobacteraceae > JASLDZ01. Next base: position 14,405 of record CAXTCO010000023.1, read on the forward strand.
CTCCTGGCCCTGGGCCTGGCGCCCGGCGAGGCGCTCGCCGTGCTGCAGCGCGCCTTCGACGCCGTGACCGCCGACCTCGACCCCGCGCTCGCCGTCATCCTGCGCGACGGCCTGAGCCTGGAGCCCCGCCCCGAGCACGGCGCCCCCGCCTTCGTGCACGACCTGGAGCGCCAGCCCCGCGCCGGAGCCACCTGCCCGGACAAGCCCCGCCTCGTGCTCGAGCCGCCCGAAAACCACGCGGAGCACTGCTGGGCGACGGCGGTGTTCGGGGTGCTGCTGGCCCCCGCCTACGGCGCCGACCCGGTGGAGGTGTTCACCGCCTCCCTCGCCCACCACCTGCACAACGCCCTGATGCCCGACAGCGGCTTCACCGGCGAGGTGCTGCTGGGCGAGCGCCTGACCGACGTGATCGACCACGCCACGGCCCACGCCCTGCTGCAGCTGGACGAGCCCCTGCGCGACGCGGTGCGCGCCTCGCGCCGCATCCTGCCGGACGCCACCACGCCGGAGGGCCGCGCCTTCCATGCGGCGGACGTGATCGACCGGGTGACGCAGATCGCGCAGCACCTGCGCCCGGCCTCCATCAGCATGGCGACCGTGCTCGACGAGCTGGAGCTGGTGCACGACGGCCCGGTGAAGCCGTTTCACGACCGCGTGCTCGCCGAGATGGGGCTGCCCGCGTGACCGCCGCGCCGGCTCTCCGGCCCGGCGCGGGCGAGGACCCCCTGCGTTCTCCGACGTCCGGGGCCGCCCTGTCGGCGGACACGCCGCACTCCCTCGCCGACGTCGACGGGGAGCGCTGGCCGGTGGTGGACGGGATCACTTACCTGCGCGTCGGCCGCGAGGCCCTCGTCCAGGGCGCCCTCGCGGCCCTGGACGCCGGCGACCGGGAGGGCGCCCTCGTGCTCCTGCTCGCCGACCAGGACGACTGGTGGACCGGTCCGGCGGCCGCCCCCGAGCGCCTGCGCGCCCTGGTGCGCGACGCCGACCGGCTCACCTTCCGCCAGGCCATGGAGCACCTCGCCCTCGGCCGCGTCGGCGACTACTTCGCCCACCGCTGGAGCGACCCGACCTACCTCGCCGGCCTCGCGCTGATAGAGGCGCACTGGGCCGAGCCGTCGGCCGCGTTCGAACTCGCCTGCGGCGCCGGCCACCACCTGCGCGAGCTCGACCGCCGGGGCGTGCCCTGCACGGGGGCGGACGTGGTGTTCGCCAAGTTGTGGCTCGCCCGCCGCTGGGTCTGCGGGGACGGGCCGGAGCTGGTCTGTTTCGACGCCGCCGCCTCCTGGCCGGTGGACGGCCGGCGCTTCGGCCTCGTGCTGTGCCACGACGCCTTCTACTTCCTGGAGCCCAAGGCGGAGATCGCCGCCCGCCTGCGCGCGCTCACCGCGGGGGACGGCCTGCTCGCCGTCGCCCACGTGCACAACCGCGACGCCGCCAACCTGTCGGCCGGCGCGGCGGCCACCGGCGCGGAGCTCGGCTCCCTGTTCCCGGATGCGGTCGCCTACGACGACGCCGAGCTGACCTGCGCTCTGGCCGAGGCCCGCGCGCCGAACCCCCGCGCCTTCGCGGAGCTGGGCGCGGTGGAGGCGTTCTCGCTGGTGGTGGGCGACGACGCCCCTCCCCGGCCGGTGCTGGGCGGCCTCGCCCTGCCGCCGCCCCAGGCCGAGCTGCGCCGCAACCCGCTCTACGGCGACGACGACGCCGTGGCCTGGCCCTCCGACCGCTACGCGGCGGAGTACGCGCCCCGCGCCACCTATCCCCTGCATACGACCGCCCCGCACCGGTCGCGGCGCACGCCGGCCGTCGAGGGCATGGCCCGCTCGCGCGAGCTGGTGGACCTGCCGGAACGCTGGTGAGGGGCGGTGGCGAGGGCGCGCCGGTGACGCCGTTCCGCTGGGGGATCGTGGGCTACGGCTGGGTCGCGCGCGACCACATGGCGCCCGGGATCGCCGCGGCGGGCGGAACGGTGGCCGCCGTGTGCGACCCCGATCCCGCCGCCCGCGCCCTGGCCGCGGGGCAGGGCGCCCGCGCGCACGCCGACCTCGCGGGCCTGCTCGCGGAAGAGCCGGACGCCGTCTACGTCGCCACGCCCAACCACCTGCACCGCGAGGCCGTGGAGGCGTGCGCCGCCGCCGGCGTGCCCGTGCTGACGGAGAAGCCGCTGGCCGCCACCCTCGCCGATGCGCAGGCCATGGTCGCCGCCTGCGCGCGCGCCGGCGTGCTCCTGGGCGCGGCCTTCGACCAGCGGCGCCACCCGGCGCACCGGGCCGTGCGCGACCTGCTCGCCGCCGGCCGCATCGGGACGGTGACGGCCGTGCGCATCGTCTACGCCTGCTGGCTAGGCCGCCAGTGGAGCGCCGGGCTCAGGGCGGAGGCGCCCTGCAACGGGGCCAACTGGCGGATCGACCCGCGCCAGGCGGGCGGCGGCGCGGTGATGGACCTCGC
>CAXTCO010000024.1:0-16813 GCA_964242255.1 uncultured Caulobacteraceae bacterium
CCCCGGCGCCGACGCGCCACGCCCGGCCGCCAGGGCCTGTCCCCGTGCAGCGGAGGTCGCCTCCGAGGTCGACCAGCAGGCCCGTCGCGTCCGGGGCGGCCCGGCAGGCGGCGGCGAGGGCGCGGTCGACGATGTAGCCCTTCGCCACGCCGTCCAGGTCGAGCGACACGCCCGGCGGCCGGCGCACGGCCGCGCCTTCCAGCACCGGGGCGTCGCCCGCCGCGCGCAGGGCCTGGACGGCGCGCAGCAACCGCCGCGGGTCTCCCGAACGGCGGGCGGCCGTCACCTCTCCCAGGCGAGCGTCGAAAGCCCCGCCCGTCGCCGCGCGCCAGGACTCGGCCGCCCTGAGCACCTCGAGCATCTCGGGCGGCGCCGCGCCCGCCTCGTCCCCGCCGTTCAGCCGCATCAGGCCGCCGTCCGCGCGCCAGCCGCCGAGCAGGGTCTCGAGCCGGGCGACCTCGGCGAGGGCGGCCTCGGCGGCGGCGGCGGCCCGCTCCGGTTCCGCCGTCACCGCCGCCACGTCCATGGAGGCGCCGAGCACGCCCTCCGCGTGGAAGCGGTGCATCTGCGCGGACGCGGCGGGGGCGGCGCCCGCCGCCAGCGCCGCGGCGCCGCCCAGGACGGCGACAGCTCCAGGAGCCTTGGACATGAGGGACTCGCGCGGGCGGGAGGAAGCCGGGAGGCCATACGGCCGCGGGTGAGCCGTTGCAACTGCGACGCCTTCCGAATAGGGATCGCGGCGTGGGCGGGACAGCGAGGTGGAGTTCATGCGTCGGCTGCTCTTGATGCTGACCGTTGCGGCCGCGGCGACGCCGGCGGCGGCTCACGCGCCCTTCCTCAGGCCCCTGAACTTCTCCCCCTCGCGCCCGACGGTCACGGTGATCGGCGGCATGCACGAGGAGACGGTGTTCGTCTCCGACTTCGCCCTGCGCCCCGGCGACTTCTGGGTGGTCGGCCCGGACGGCTCACGGACCCGGCTGGAGAAGCAGGCGTCGCTCAGCGGCCTCTCGGCGGTGGACGTGTCCCTTCCCGCGCCCGGCACCTACCGGATCACCACCGGCGACCGCGTCGGCCGCGAAGCGGTGTTCGCAAAGGTGGACGGAAGCTGGAGGCTGGTGCGGGGTCAGGGGCAGGGACCGGTGCGGGGCGGCGGGGCTGTCGAACCTGGCCGGCGCGGGGCTTCGCCGGGCGAAGCGAGACCGCCCGCGCGCCGGGAGGAGAGGCCGCCGCCGCTCGACGCGGCGGACGTGCCCGCGGGCGCGCCCACCGTCAGGACCACCGGCATCCTGAAGGCCGAGACCTACGTCACGCGGGGCGCGCCCACCTTCGCGGCGCTGAAGGCCTCGGGCGAGGGCTTCGAGCTGGAGCCGATCACCAACCCGACGGAGGTCTTCCTCGACGGGGGCTTCACCTTCCGCCTGCTGCGGGACGGGGCGCCGGCGCCGGGGGTCACCGTGCACGTGCGCCGCGGCGACGAGCAGTACGCGGACACCAAGACCGACCTCGTGGTCGACACCGACGCGCAGGGCCGCGCCACCGCGCGATTCCCGCGGCAGGGCGTCTACATCCTGGAAGCGCTCGACGGCGCCCCGGCGTCTCCCGGCGCGGCGCCAGCGCCGCGCACGACGGCGCTGTCCGTCTCGCTGGAAGTGACGCCCTAGGGTGCGGCGCGCCGGCCCGGCTCCCAGGAACGACCCTCCCGGGGGACGGGGCCCCGCGTGCTGATCGCCATCCGCGACCTGCTGACCCCGGACCAGGTCGCGCACGCCCGGTCCGTGCTGGAGACGGCGGAGTGGGTGGACGGGAGGGTCACCGCCGGCGCCCAGTCCGCCCAGGCCAAGAACAACCTGCAGGTGCCCGAGGACGCCCCGGCCGCCCGCGAACTGCAGCAGCTGATCCTGCGCGCGCTCGGGACCAGCGAGCGCTTCGTCTCCGCCGCCCTGCCGCTGCGCGTGTTCCCGCCGCTGTTCAACCGCTACGACAGGGGGCACGGCTTCGGCGCGCACGTGGACAACGCGATCCGCTTCGCCGCCGGCCAGCGCTTCCGCACCGACGTCTCCTGCACCCTCTTCCTGACCGAGCCCGACGCCTACGACGGCGGCGAGCTGGTGGTGGAGGACGCCTACGGCGAGCAGCGCGTGAAGCTCCCGGCGGGCGCCCTGGTCGTCTACCCCGGCACGAGCCTGCACCGGGTGGAGCCGATCACCCGCGGCTCGCGCTGGGCCAGCTTCTTCTGGGCGCAGTCGATGGTGGCCGACGACGGTCGCCGCGCCCTGCTGCACGGCCTGGACCAGAGCGTGATGGAGGCGCGCGCCAAGCTCGGCGACCGCGACGAGACGGTGCTGCGGCTCACGGCGACCTACCACAACCTCCTGCGCCATTGGGCCGACGCCTGAACCTGCGCCTGAGCTCGGCCACCTGCGCGCGCCGAGGCGCTCCGACCCGGCTGGGACGACACACGGGCCACAGTCGCGCCTTCCGCATGCGAACCCGTCGCATTTTCACTTGCAGCTCAGCTGAAGCAGGAGCTAAGAGCCGTTCGCATTAGCAACTCATCCGAACGGTTCTCGAACGTGACGTCCCGCGCCGCCCTGCTCTCCACCCTCGCCGCCGCGACGCTCGCCCCGATGTGCGCCTTCGCCGAGGAGGCGCCCGCCGCGCCCGGCTCCGCTACCGAGGTGGTGGTCACCGCCCAGCAGCCCAACGTGCAGCAGCACACGCTCGACCTCTCCACCACCGTGGCCAAGTCGGTGCAGGACACGCCGCAGGTGATCAACGTCGTGCCGCAGGAGCTCATCCAGCAGCAGCACATCACCACCCTGGAGCAGGGCCTGCGCGACGTGCCCGGCATCACCGTGGCCATCGGCGAGGGCGGCACGCTCGCCGGCGACCAGTTCAAGATCCGCGGACAGGACGCCAACAACGACATCTACATCGACGGGCTGCGCGACTTCGGCGTCTACACGCGCGACAGCTTCGACTATCAGGAGATCCAGGTGCTGAAGGGGCCGTCAGGCTCCATGTTCGGCCGCGGCACGACGGGCGGGGCCATCAACACGATCAGCAAGTCGCCGACGCTGGCGCACGACTTCGTCAACGTGGACGGCACGGTCGGGAACGGCGACTACTACCGCGGCACGGTGGACCTGAACCACGAGATCGGCCCGACCACCGCCGTGCGGCTCAACGTCATGGCCAACTCCACCGGCGTGGTCGATCGCGACCGGGTGAAGAGCGACCGCTGGGGCGTGGCCGCCGCCGTCGGCCTGGGCCTCGGCACGAACAAGACCTTCACCCTCAACTACCTGCACCAGCAGGACGACCGCGTCCCCGACTACGGCCTCGTGATCGGCTCGGCGACGGGCGTGGTCGACGCCTATCCGGCGAGCGAGTACGGCGTGCCGCGCAACGTCTTCGAGCAGTTCGACACCGACCGCGACCGCACCCGCGCCGACGTGCTGACCGGCCGGTTCCAGTGGAACGTCAGCCCCGACCTGCAGGTCTCCAGCGACACGCGCCTGGGCAGCTACGACCGCTACTTCCAGTACACCAGCGTGGACAGCTGCCTGGTCAACGCCGCCACCGGCCAGACCTGCATCGACGCCCTGATCGACAACAACCCCAAGACCCTTCCGCTGATCACCTTCGGCGGCGGCGGCCCCTACAGCCAGCGCGACTGGGGCTTCCAGAACATCACCAGCGTGCACGCCGTGTTCGACACGTTCGGCTTCAAGAACGAGGTGGTGGCCGGGACCGACTTCAACCACCAGGAGAACAGGAAGGCCTTCTACGCCTACACCCTGCCGCCGCTCTCCTCCGGCATCTACGCGCCCAAGACGGCCGTGGCCGCACGCAACGCCATCGTCATCAACCTCCTGACCGGCGGCGGCGACCCGCCGGCCGGCTACGCGCCTTTCCGCCCCAGCATAACTCCGAACGTGGCCGCGACGGGGATCCCGCTGACCTCGATCACCAGCAACACCTACATCATCAACTCATACGGCGTCGGCGACGACGCCGGCGGCTTCATCACCGACCGCTTCTTCCTCACGCCGCAGCTGTCGTTCATCGGCGGCGCGCGATTCGAGCAGTACGACGCGGAGTACGACAACGTGCTCATCTCGGGCGTCACGCAGAAGTTCGAGACGCACAACTTCTTCGTCAGCCCGCGCTTCTCCCTGGTGTACGAGCCGCGCGCCAGCCAGACCTACTACGTCTCCTACGGCAAGTCGGTGACGCCGGTGGGCTCGGGCATCGTCGGCACCGCCACGCCCGTCGCCGGCGCCACCCAGGCCTTCGACCCCGACCAGGGCGAGACCTGGGAGGCGGGGGCCAAGTTCTCCCTGTGGAGCGGCCGCCTGGGCGTGGACACCGCCTACTTCCACGTGGCCAAGGCCAACGCCAAGCAGACCGACCCGGTCTCCGGCGAGGTCTCCAGCCAGTCCAGCCAGAAGCAGACCATCCAGGGCGTGGAGCTGGGCCTCTCCGGCAAGATCACGCAGGACTGGTCGATCAACGCCGCCTATACCTACCTCGACACCGAGGTGCGGCAGGACCTGGCGTTCGCCACCGTGGGCCGCGTGCTGCGCGGCTTCGTCAACCCGATCACCACCGGCCTGCCGATCCTGCAGACGCCGGAGAACTCGGCCTTCGTCTGGTCCAGCTACCGCCTGCGCGCGCTGCTGCCGGGCCTCGCCGTCGCGGGCGGCTTCACCTACCAGGACGGCTTCGTGGTGCGCTACACCACGGTGGGGACCGCGCCCAACCTGACGCTGACCCGCCGCGCCCTGGTGCCGGACACCTTCTCGCTGGACGGCGTGATCCAGTACGAGCACGCCCACTGGCGCGCCGCGCTCAACATGTACAACCTGACCGACCGCCTGAACTACGCCCAAAGCTTCGGCAACCGCGCCGCTCCCGCCCAGGGCCGAACCTTCTTGTTCTCACTAGGCTATACCTTCTGACGTCGAGAGATCATTGGACCCCGTCCGTTGGGGACAATCACGCCCGATCTAACAGAGGGCGGCCTTGGGCGGTGTCGGTTCCTCTGCTGGTCGTGCGTGTGCTCTGCTGGATGCAGAGCGCCTGGAAGAGCGGCGCTCAGGGCCGGATGGGCGCCGTGAAGGCCGTGTTCCTGGAGGAACGCCAGGGTCTGCTGTTGGCGCGTTTCAGCCCTGAGGCGCCGCCGATAGCTATGGGGCTGTCGCGCGCTGGAACTGCTTCAGGATCACTCGCGCCGCCATCCCCACGACGGCCAGCATCGCCACGGTGGCGAAAGGGTGGGTTCGCGCCTCCGTGTAGCCGCTGATGGGGAACACGAGGCCTGGATGGCGGCCACGCACCGCACCGGCATCTTTGGAGACGTGCAGCGCACCCTCGGGATGGCGGGGCGCCTCGGTGCGCCGCTGCATCGCGATGACCAGCGACGCCGTTCGGTCGAAGAGGTCAGGGACCAGGGCCTTGAACGTGTTGAGTACGGGACCGGCGACGCCCGCGGACACTTCGCGGCGAGGATGGACAGCGAGCTCGAGTATCGTCGACGCCACAACCTCGGGTCGATAGACCGGTGGCGGCAATCTGGGTTCGCGATCCATATAGTTGCGGGCGCGAGCCGGAAGCGGCGTGTCAATCGAACTAGGCTTTACCAACACCACGTCAATAGGCACATGCTCATCGATCAATTCCATCCGGAGCGCGTCTGTGAACCCTTTCACCGCGTGCTTGCTGGCGCAGTACATGCCTTGCATCGGGAAAGACACGTCGGAGGCGATGCTGCCGACATTTATAAGGACGCCGCCCGATGCCCGCATGTGTTTGACGCCGGTCAGTGAGCCGTAGATCATGCCCCAGAAGTTGGTTTCCATCAGCCGCCGGTGGTCGGTGTCGTCGACCTCGGCCAGCCTTCCATAGACGGTCAGCCCCGCCACGTTTACCCAAGTGTCGAGGCCGCCAAATTCCGACACGGCGAGCCGGGCCGCGGCCTCAAGCTGGTCGCGGTGCGAGACGTCGGCGACCAAGTGGACGGCCCGCTCGCCCTGTGCCCGCAGCTCCTGAGCAGTCTGCGCAAGGACGGCTTCGTTCCGGGCGAGCATGACAACGGCCGCACCGCGTCGCGCCGCCATTCGAGCGGTCGCCAGACCGATCCCGCTCGAGGCTCCGGTGATTACCCACACCTGAGAGCTCAGGGGCGGCCGTAGGGTTCGGGGCATCGAGGTGCGCCTCTGGTCGACGAGCCCGAAGCGGCGCATGTTCCGAGCAGGGAACGGCCCCCCGGATGCTTGGCTCCCACCTCGCGAAGGTCGTGTCTCTGGAGCCGACGGTGGCGCGTCGACGCTCACTCCGCGCAGAGCCGACGTGTCGTCCCGAGGGAGGGGCGCTCCCTCGGACAGCGTGATATCGTCTGACCGGTCTGCGATGTGCTGCACGCCGTGGCCGACCCGCGCGGGAAGACGCGTCCGAAGCCGTGGGGGGCGGGGACAGCCCCGTGATCGCGCTCGTCGCCGTCTATCTCGTCCCCACGCGATCGGCGGGATCGGAAGGATCGAGCTGGTTCAGCGGTGGATGGGCTTGCCTTCCATAGGCTTCCTGCGCCCGCTTCGCATCTTCCGGCCAGTCCACCAGGTGCGCGGGCGTCTTCTTCTCGCGCTCCAGCTCCTCCTGAAGGGCGGCGGGTATCACATACTTCGCGTGACACGACGTGCAGACTTGGTAGATGGCCGCACCGGTCGTGAACATGCGCTGCGGGTCTTTGGTTTCGGCCGCCGCCTTGCCGTCCAGGCCCGCCTTGATCAGCTGGTGGGCGAAACGCGGCCAATCGGTGGTGTCGCGCTGGTAGGCGGGAATGAGCAGCAGGTTGCCGGCCTCGGCCACCTGGGCGGCTCCGCTCTCGGCCGCCTCCCACGCCTCCTGCGTCTTCGGCGCGAGGTTCTCCACACCCTTGGCGGTGACGTTCTCGCCCGAGGCGTGCCAGAAGGCCCACGCGCCGGGATCGACGACGTGGCTCATGAGCTCCTTCATGTCGAGCGAGAGGTCGTAGTCGGGCGCCTTCGCCTGGGGCTTCGAGCAGGCCGTCAGCCCCGCGAGGGCCGAGGCGAACGCGAACGACGACAGGCGGCGTCTCATGGTCGTACTCCGTGAGTTCTCGCGAGGACCGCGTCCGAGCGGCGCGGCGCGTCGGGCGTGGTCATGCGGGCGGACCGGGAGCTTGCCCAGGGCGGGCCGCCCTCGCCGGCGCGCATGGACGCGCGGTCAGGGCGGCCCGCCCGGCTCAAGCAAAGGCGATCCAACGGCCCGCGGCTGCGGCGGTCACCCACACCAGGATGCATCCGTAGCCGACCGCCTGCGTCAGCCCGCCGCCCTGCGCCCGCCGCACGCTCCGTGCTCCGCGATGCAACGCGAAGCCGACCACCCACACGCCGAGGAGGCAGGAGAGCAGGACGTTCGCAGCATCCGCGTGCGCGAGGTCGTCGGGCGCGATGAAGACGTGGGTCGCCAGGTACATGGCCCCGACGATCACGAGCACGCCGCTCGCGAAAACCCAGCGCGCCCGCCCTCCCACCGCCGCAAGGACCACGAGCGTGGCCGCCGTCAAAGGGTGAAGAAGGCCGGGCGTGATCAGGCCGCCCGTGACGAAGACCCACAGCACGCCCAGGTAGATCACCGCCGACGCCGCGGCCCATACGCGCGCGGAGAGGGACGCCGCTCCGTCCGCCAGCGCCACCGGCCGGACCACGCCGTAGGTGAACGTCACGCCGGCCAGAAGCGCCAGCATCTTCGCCAGGAACGCCGCGCTGTCGTAGATGCGCTCGGCGTTCGCCATGCCGATCAGCACGCCCGAGACGATGATCAGGGCCACGCCCAGGTTCAGCAGGGGCCGCACGTTGCGGTAGACCTCCGAAGGCGGCTCCTCCGTCAGGCCGCGGCCGATGAGCCTCAGCCCCACGAGCACGCTCGTTCCGCCCAGCAGCACGATGGCGAAGATGTGGAAGACCTCGTAGATCGCGTAGTTGGGCTTCACGACGTAGGCTGGCCATACGTGGACCAAGTCCTGCATCCAGCTTCGCGCGTGTGGGAACAGGGTGGCGAAGGTGAGCGGCTTCAACGGCTGGTCTCCCCCGCCGACTTGGTGGTGAGCGGCACGGCCCCTTGCTCCGATGTGGCGCACTCCTCCGCCGCGTTGATCCAGGCGGGCAGGGGTTTGCCGCAGTCGAACCAGTTGTAGGCGATGAAGCGGCCCGCGCAGATCACCCCGACCCACGCGGCGAGCGAGATCGCCGCGGCGATGCGCGGGCCGGTCGGCGGTCGCTCCCTCTCATCCCAAGCGTGCCGGCTCTTGGAGATGGCGAGGTGGAAGTAGACGATGTTCGCCAGCGCGATCAGGATCAGAACGAGCTTTATCCTAAACCAGAGGTTATGATAGTAGACAACAGGTTTGGCGAAGAACAGCATCGCCCCTGTCGTCACCATCAGGGCGAAGCCGGCCAAAGTCAGCGGCAGCACCTTTCGGTCGATGGTCGAGACCGGCGTGCGCTGGAAAGTGACGCCGAGGAGGCGGAGGTCGACCAAGAGGATCGTGCCCGCGAACAGCATCAAGGAGAGCAGGTGCGTGCCTTCGAGCAAGCTCCAGAAGTTCAGTGAACCGAGCAGGGCCTCGCTCCACGACTGCGCCCCGGCTCCGGGTCCTTTGCCGAGTTGTGTCTGGATCCACGTCAGAAAGGCTCTGATCAAGCCGGATTTCCTCAGCACGATCCGCTCGGGCTTCGCCGCCCCCCGCATCGTGTCCCGGTCGAAAAGAGCGAGCCGACGAGGACGGGTCAAGCCGCTCTGACGAGGCGGCCGTCCTCAGGCGGTGGCGGCCCGGCCCTCATCGGCATGCGTGAGGCGAGCGGATCGTCGCGTGGAGACCACCGCCGGCGCTCGGGCACGCGTCACGACGGTTGACACGTCTTTCACGTCCCACCTATCTGCCGCCCCGCCGCCCGACAGTCACGGGCGCGACGACGGCGAAGGTCGAAGCCGGCATGGAACGGAAACACCGGGCGGGATGGGCGGCCGGGTTTACGCTGGGTGCGTCGGTCGCGGCGGCGGCGGCCCTGGCCGCCCCCGCCGAGCATGCGCCGTCCGCAGCGGCGGACACGGCGGGGAGGATCGCCGGCCACCCTGACCTGAACGGCGTCTGGGAGGTTCTCAACGACGCCGACTGGAACATCGAGCCGCACGCCGCGGGCGCCGCCCTGCAGATGCAGCCGGGCCCCGCCGGCCCCGTCCCTGATCACCGCATCTACGCGCTGGGCGCCGTGGCCGCGGTTCATCCCGGCTTCGGTGTCGTGGTGGGCGGGACGATACCGTACAAACCCGAGAAGCTGAAGCAACGCGATGAGAACCGCGCCCATTATCTGGAGCGCGATCCAGAGGTGAAGTGCGACCGACCGGGCGTGCCGCGTGCTACTTACGTAGGGCAGCCTTTCCAGATCGTGCAGAACGACAAGCAGATGTTGTTCGTCTATCAATACAATTACGTCGTTCGTAACGTGCTGCCCAAGGACCCAGGCGAGGCCCCGATCGACTCGTGGATGGGGCAGAGCTGGGCCCGCTGGGAGGGCGACACCCTCGTGATCAAGGTCAGCGGCTTCAACGACTCGACTTGGTTCGATCGGGCGGGAAACTTCCATTCGGATCAGCTGAAGGTGACTGAGCGGTATACCCCTCTGGACGCTACACATCTAAACTATGAAGCCCATATCGAGGATCCGGAGACATTCACTCGGCCTTGGGACATGAAGATGGTGCTCTACAAGCGTGTGGGTCCAGATGCTCAGCTCGGGCAATTCAAATGCGTCGAGTTTGTAGAAGAACTGATGTACGGTCAGCTTCGCAAACATCCCATCAAGTGACCTGGGCTTCGCACCCTGGATATTCGCCGTGTTTTGGACACGGTCACCGGTGATCTTGCAGCCCGAAGGTTCGCAGGTCACGGTCGACATCGCCTGGGAGTTTCCACGGATGAAGGTGACTCGAGCCTTGCTCGCGGCGTGCGCCGCTGTGGTCGGGATGGGGGCGGCCGGGGGCGCCTGGGCGCACCACGCCTTCTCCGCCGAGTTCGACGCCAACGCCCCCGTGCTTCTGCGCGGCTCGGTGATCAAGGTCGAGTGGATCAATCCCCACGTGTGGGTCCACCTCATGGTCAACGCGCCGGGCAAGCCCGCGACGGAGTGGATGGTGGAGGGCGGCACGCCCAACACGCTGCTGCGGGCCGGCCTGAACCGGACTTCGCTGACGCCGGGCGCGGAGGTGATCGTGCGGGGCTACCAATCCAAGGACAGGATCTGCTCGCCGACGTGCAAGGCCAACGGCCGCGACGTCACCTTCACAGACGGACGCAAGGTCTTCATGGGGTCTTCCGGTACAGGCGCGCCCCGCGACGGCGCCGACGCCGGGGAGATGCCGGGCGGCAAGACCTGAGAGACAGGTGGCCCGGCGACCGATCGGGCCACACGCCGGGCGTGTCCGTGCGCGACCACGTCGGGCGGCGGCGCAACGGCGGCGTGGCCAGCTGCGCCAGTCGGAGGGAACGGCGGCCGCCGCGCTGAGACACGCACCCTAAGGCCGACTTGGAAGGCGACACCGTGCCGAAGACATTCAAACTCGCCGCCCCCGTCGGGGGCGCGTCGCGCCGGACGGACGGTCGGCGCCGCCCCTCCCGCGCGGCCCTGGCCGCTTGCGGGGTCCTTGCGCTGGCGTCCGCCGGTGCGAGCCCGGCGGCGTCGCGGATGCGGGCCGACGGACCGGCGCAGGCGGCCGCTGATCAAACGAAGGGCGATGCGGCCGCCCATCCCGACCCGTCCGGGATGTGGACGGCCAACTTCGTGCTCACGCTGGAGGCGACCGACAAGGTTCCTCAGCTCACGGCCACCGAAGACGAGGCGCGTAAACTCGCCGCCGAGCGGATAGCCGAAAACATCATGTCCGCCGACAAATCCCTGGATACGGAAGCGCCCGACCAGTTGAAGGGTTCGGACGGGCTCCCCTTGGTCAGGGGTGAGCGACGCACCCGGCTGGTCGTGCAGCCTGCGGACGGGCACGTTCCCTACACGGCCGAAGCGCGTGCCGAACTGAAGGTGAAACCTGACAGGTCGTACAAGAATCCTGAGGATGCGAGCAGCCTCGAGCGCTGCGTGGTCGGCCTCGGTCAGCCGCCGCTTTCCAGCCTCGTCTTCAGCAACCAGGTGCAGATCGTCCTGACCCGTGACGCGGTCGCCATCCACACGGAATACGGGGACGACGTCCGCATCGCGCCCTTCTCGGACCGGCATCGTCCGCCCACCGCCTACGCCCCTCACATGGGCGACTCCATCGCGCGCTGGGAGGGGCGGACGCTGGTGGTCGAGACGGTCGGGATGCCCGACCGCGACCGCAGACGCTTCGTGCCGACCGTTCTGGTGGGAGGCGGCAGCACCGTGATCGAGCGCTTCACGCGCCTGTCCCCCCGCGAGCTGCTTTACCAGTTCACGATCGTGGATCCGAAACTCTACTCCGCCCCCTGGCTTGCGGAGTTCTCTTTCTACGCGACCGACAAGCCGATGTACGAACATGCGTGTCACGAGGGCAACTACTCGTTCGCCAACGTCATGAGCGGAGCCCGCCACGACGAAGCGTTGAAGGCGGCGGCGGCGACCGCACCGGGCACGCCGCCGCATCCCGTGCAGTCGGCCGATCCCCCGGCGAGCCCACCTTCACCGTCACCTGCAACGCGTCCCTAGACGGCGGTGCGGGGGCCGTGCCCAGACGACGACGTTCGACCCGCTGAAGACCGCCGCGTCGTGGCCGCGGCCGGCGGCGGCGCAGGGTGGCGACCGGCTCGACCGGGCCTTCGGGCGGCGGCGGTTTGACCGCGACACGGCACATGCGGTCGCATAGGCTCGGGGGCCGTGCGCCGATCTCGGGACGGCCCCGTGGCGCGCCCGTTCAGCGGAGCCTCCGCATGCCTCGACCCACCCGCCGCCGCGTGATCCAGGGCGTCGCCACCACCGCGGCTCTGGGGGCGGCGGCGGCCGCCGGGCCCGCCGCCGCCCGCCCGAACTTCATCTTCATCCTCGCCGACGACCTCGGGGTCGCCGATCTCGGCTGCTACGGAGCCCACAGCGTCCGCACCCCGGTGCTCGATCGGCTGGCGACGGAGGGCGTGCGGCTGACCCAGGCCTACGCAAATTCCGCCGTCTGCTCGGCCACCCGCACCGCCCTGATCACCGGACGCTACCAGGACCGTCTGCCCGTCGGGCTGCAGGAACCCGTCGCCGACTACGACCCCTCCATAGGCTTGCAGCCGTCGCAGCCGACCCTGCCCTCGCAGCTGCGGGCGGCCGGGTACCAGACGTGGCTCGTGGGCAAGTGGCACCTGGGCGCGCCGCCGAACTTCGGACCGCTGAAGAGCGGATACGACCGGTTCTTCGGCTTCCATCACGGTGCGGCGGACTACTACAGCCACCGAGCCAGCCTCCCCCGCCAGCCGACGTATCCCTACGACGGCCTCTACGACGGCGACCGCCCCGTCGAACGCGCCGGCTACATGACCGACATCCTCGCAGACGAAGCCGGGGTCAGGATCCGCGACCGTCGTCGTGATCGGCCTTTCCTGCTCAGCCTCCATTTCAACGCGCCGCACTGGCCTTGGGAGGGGCCGGGCGACCGCGAGCACGGCGCCCGCCTCACGTCGCTGCGCGACAACGACGGCGGCTCGCTCGAGACGTATGCGCGGATGATCGGGGCCATGGACGCAGCCATCGGCCGCGTGCTCCAGACGCTGGAGACGGAGGGCTTGGCGCGCGACACGGTGGTGGTGTTCACCAGCGACAACGGCGGTGAGCGCTTCGCGGAAGTGTGGCCCTTCGTCGGCATGAAGGGCGAGCTTCTGGAGGGCGGGATACGCGTGCCGGCGATCGTGCGCTGGCCCGGTCGCGCGGCGCCGGGCGCCACCTGCGACCAGGTGTGCGCCTCCATGGACTGGCTGCCGACCTTCCTGGCCGCGGCCGGGGCCGCGCCCGACGCATCCTCGCCGCCGGACGGGATCGACGTCGGGCCGCAGCTCGCGGGTGCGCCGCCGCATCCGCGCCGCCTGTTCTGGCGCTACAAGGCGCAGTATCAGGCGGCCCTGCGCGACGGCGACCTCAAATACCTGAAGCTGGCGGGGAAGGAGCACCTGTTCGACTTGGCCGTCGACGTCCACGAGCGCGCCGACCTCAAGGATGATCGCGCGGCCGACTTCGCGCGGCTGAAGGCGACGTGGGCGGAGTGGAACGCGTCCATGCTGCCCTACCCCGCCGACAGCTACAGCGAAACGCTGAAAGGCCGCTTGGTGGACCGCTACTAAGCCGGCCTCCTCGGCGCACCAGGCCGCCTGAGAGGTGGAGCCAGTCCGCGTGCCACGCTTCCCTGGCGCGAAGTCGCGTGTCAGAGGTGTGGTCGGCCGAGACCAGGTGAGTCTTAAAATTCCACATTTCCGACAACTTGACCCTGCATACATCTTCCTGACTGGGAAGTAGACGGGATCGTATTGTTCAGGACGGTGAGTCCTGGAGTGTGTTCAGCGCGTCTGAGTGATCGAAATGCAGGCGCGGCGCGCAAGATTCGGCCGTCTTGATCCGCCGCTAGTCGTTCAAGCGACGGCGAACCGGTTGCGAGCGACCGGAACGGAGAGGAGGAGACGCATGATGCAGGCCGACATTGACGGGCGGAAGTTCGCTTACGATATCTCTGGCCAAGGAGCGCCGGCCGTCGTCCTTGAAACCGGCCTGGGTGCGGACAGCGCCGACTGGGCAGGGGTGGAGGCGGAGGTCGCCCGCTTCGCCGCCGTGTTCCGCTACGACCGCCTCGGTCGGGGAGGGAGCGACCCTTCCGGGGCGCCTCGCGACGCCCTGATTATGGTGGATGACCTCGAAGCGTTGCTCGAAGCGACGGGAGTGCGTCCGCCTTACATCTTCGTGGGTCACTCTTTCGGCGGTCTCCTGGGCCAGATCTTCGCTCAGCGACGCCGGGCCGACATGGCGGGGCTGGTGCTCGTCGAGTCGATGCACCCGGCCCAATTCGAGGTGCTCGGTCCGGCGTTCCCACCGCCTGCGCTGGACGACCCGGCGCCGCTGGCCGGCATGCGGCGGTTCTGGACGGAAGGCTGGAGGAGTGCGACGTCGACACCCGAGAAGATAGACTTCTCCGCCTCCTTTGCTCAGGCGCCGGGTCCGGGCGCGCTGGGCGATCTGCCGCTCCGCATCCTCACCTCGGGCTCCATGCTGCGCATCCCGTTCCTGCCGCTCGCGGCGCGGCCGGCGCTGCAGTCACGGTGGCTCGATCTGCAGACGCGTCTGGTGGGTTTGTCGACGGACGCGGTTCACAGTTTGTGGCCTGCGGCCGGGCATTTTCTTCAGCGCGACAATCCCTTCGCGGTCGTAGCCGCCGTGCGTGACCTCGTCGCCTGAAGCGGGGTCCGCCGGGCGCAACGCCTTCCGGACCGCCCGCATCGGAGCGCCCGACCTTTCCCGTTGTGGGTCCGCGCCGGCGCGGTCGTCGCCCGTTCCGACGCCGTGATGACCGGCCGCCCCACCCGGCGAGCGAGACGACCGCGGCCGGGTGTTCGTTCGCCTCCGGCGCGCCCTCGCAAGCCTGGGCCGAGACCCCTGTGGCGTTCGGCAAACCGCCGACTCTCCTCGGCGGCGACCCGAAGAAGGTCTCGAGGGGCGCCCCTCGAGATCTGTCCTGGCCTCGCAGGCCGCAGGCTACCTGGTGGAGACGGCCCGCGCAGTCGACGGCGGCCTCGTCGCGTGCGGGCCGGCGGGGTGAGCTCCGCCGGGAGGCGCTGACCTCGTCTGACGGATCGGCTCGGGACGGCTGCTCCTGGCGACCTCCTGCTCCGCGTCGAACACCCGGCGCGCCTGCTCGATCGACGGCCAGTTCGCACCGATCCACCCGGCGAAGATCTTCAAGGGGCCCTGCATGCTCTCCCCCATGGGGCTGAGCTGGTACTCCACACGAGGAGGAACCTCCGCGAAGTACTCGCGGATGACGAGCCCGTCGCGCTCGAGGTTGCGGAGCGTCAGGGTGAGCATGCGCTGGGATATGCCCCTGACGCCGTACTTCAAAGCCGAGAACCGCAGCCTGTGCCTTGGAGCGATCGACAGCAGCGACAGGACGAGGATCGTCCACTTGTCACCGAGCCGGGTCAGCAGGTCGTGGGGCGCGCAAGCGCTCAAGCGAAGTCCGCCGGCCGTCACCTCATGCGGCCAGCCTTCGGCGTCCGACATCGGTTCCCTCCCTGTGCCTGCGGCACAACCAAGTGCCGTCTTGTACGGCGTGCTTGTGGGTATGACATCGTGACCGTCAAGGGTTACGGGAAGGGACTCACTGTGCAGCGGATCGGGATCATAGGCGCGGGCGACCTCGGCGCGGTGCTGGCGAAGCGGCTCGTCGACCTCGGCCATCGCGTGAAGGTCGCCAACTCGCGGGGCCCACACACGCTTGGTGAGTTCGCCAGGCGCACCGGCGCTCAAGCCGTGCTCGCAAGTGACGCCTGCATCGATGTCGACATCCTGATCACCGCCGCGCCCTTCGGGCGGATTCGGGACTTGGCGCCGTTGTTGTCGGCGTCCCTGTCGCCGAACACCCTCGTGATCGACGCCGCGAACTACATCCCGCAGCGCGACGGAGCGATCCAAGCGATCGACGACGGCTTGGCGGAGACCGCCTGGGTGTCCCGGCTGCTGGGCCGACCTGTCTTCAAGACCTTCAACAGCATCACGGCCTTCAGCCTCGAGCATCGCGGAAAGCCGAAGGGCGACCGGTCACGGATCGCCCTCCCCATCGCCGGTGATCAGGGCGCCGGGCGCACGGCCGTCTCCGCGCTGGTCGAGCAGCTCGGGTTCGACGCCTATGACGCGGGTCCGTTGGCGGACTCGTGGAGACAACAGCCCGGGCAACCCGCCTACGCGTCGGATCCGACCTTGAAGGAGCTGCCGCCCCTGCTGCAAAAGGCCGATCGCGCCAAGGGCCCCGTCAACAGGGACGAGGGCATGAAGCTGATGGCGAAGCTGCCCGGCTTCTCGCAACCGGAACTCGTGCGCATACTCAGGGTCTCAGCCGGGCTGGATAAGTTCAACCTGCGAAGCCTTGCGGCCTTCCTTGTGCTGGGTTGGTCGCTGCTTCGCGCCAAACCGGCTGCGTCGTGACGTCTTTGGATCATGGCTCGCGTGACGACGATCAAGGTCGAAGGCGTCGGGTGACGGCCTCGGCCTTGCACCGCCGAGCGGAGCGCAGTGAAGTCGAGGAGGGGCCAAGCCTGCTGTGAGCCGGACTCAGAGCGGAACGGCCGACGGCTTCCCCTTGCGTCCTTTCTGTCCGCCTCGGGTCTGCGTCGGTCGTGCGCCCTGGCGGGCGCGGTCGAGGACGAAGCGGGCGTAGTCGTCCATGTCGCCGTCGAAAGGCCGCACGCCGCCGTCGGCCGCGAGCCACAGCCGGTCGGCCACCAACTCCATCAGCGAGCGGTCGTGGGTGATCAGGATCACCGCACCCTCGTAGTCGTTCAGCGCGTCCAGGAGGGCGCGGCGGCTGTCGATGTCCAGGTGGTTGGTCGGCTCGTCCAGGATCAGCAGGTGGGGCGCGTCGAGGGCGACCAAGTTCAGCAGCAGCCGCGCGCGCTCGCCGCCGGAGAGGTCCGCGACCGTGGTCTCCTGCTTGTCGAAGCCGACGCCCCATTGCGCAAGGCGCGAGCGCCGGGAATTCTCGCTGGCCTCCTTCAGGGCGCGGCGGATGATGTCCAGCGGCGTGTCGG
>CAXTCO010000025.1:0-16736 GCA_964242255.1 uncultured Caulobacteraceae bacterium
GTACTCGGCGCGCTGGAAGCCGGGGGGCAGCTTCTCGCGGATGGTCTGCTCGATCACACGGGGGCCGGCGAAGCCGATCAGGGCGCCGGGCTCGGCCAGGGTCACGTCGCCCAGCATGGCGTAGCTGGCGGTGACGCCGCCGGTTGTGGGGTCGGTCAGCACCACGACGTAGGGCAGGCGCGCGCGCTTCAGCTCCTGCACCGCCAGGGTGGTGCGCGCCATCTGCATCAGGCTGAGGGCGCCCTCCTGCATGCGCGCCCCGCCGGCGGCGGTGAAGGCGACCAGGCCCACGCCCCGCGCCACGGCGGCCTGGGCGGCGGCGACGAACGCCTCGCCCGCCGCCATGCCGAGGGAGCCGCCCATGAAGGCGAAGTCCTGCACCAGCACCACCGCGGGCGCGCCGCCCACGCGGCCGAAGGCCGAGGAGACCGCGTCCGTCGCGCCCGTCGCGTTGCGGGCGGTGGCCAGGCGCTCGGGATAGGGCTTGCCGTCGTCGAAGCCGAGCGGGTCCTGCGGGACGGTGGGAGTGGGCAGCAGCTCGCAGGCGCCGTGGTCGAAGGTGAAGGGGAAGCGCTGCTTCGGCCCGATGCGCATGTGGTGGCCGCCGGGCGTGACCCACAGCAGGGCGTCCAGGTCGCCGCGGTAGATCATCTCCCCCGTGTCGGGCGCCTTGATCCACAGGTTCTCAGGAGTGTCGGCCTTGGGCGGCGCGCGGCGCACGCCGGGGGCCAGGCGGCTGAGCCAGCCGCGCCGCTCGGGCTGTGTGCGCTCAGGGTGCGGGCGTTCGGGCGGGGGCTTCGGCTCCTGCGCCATCAGGCTTGTCCCCTCGCGGTGTGGACGGCGTCGGCCAGGGCGCGGGCGAGCGGCAGGACGTAGGCGGCGGGCTCGGCCCCGTCCGCCTGCGCGCGCGCCACCTGCTCCACCAGCGCCGAGCCCACAACGGCGGCGTCGGCCACCCGGGCGACGGCGGCGGCGCGCTCGGGCGTGCGGATGCCGAAGCCCACCGCCACCGGCAGGCCCGTGGCGGCGCGCACGCGGGCGACGGCGGGCGCGACGGCGTCGGCGTCGGCCTCCTTGACGCCCGTCACGCCCGTCACCGAGACGTAGTAGACGAAGCCGGAGGTGCGGCGCGCCACCACCGCCAGGCGCGCGTCGTCGGTGGTCGGGGCCGTCAGGCGGATCAGGCTGATCCCCTCCGCGTCGAGGGCGTCGGACAGGTCGTCGGCCTCCTCCGGCGGGCAGTCGACGCAGATCAGCCCGTCCACCCCGGCCGCCGTCGCGTCGCGGGCGAAGCGGGCGTAGCCGTAGGTGAGCAGGGGGTTGAGGTAGCCCATGAGCACGACGGGCGTGTCCGCGTCGCCCGTGCGGAAGCGCCCCACCATCGCGAGCACGGCGCGCAGCGTCGTGCCGGCCGCCAGCGACCGCGCGGACGCGAGCTGGATCACCGGCCCCTCCGCCATGGGGTCGCTGAACGGGTAGCCGAGCTCGACCACGTCCGCGCCCGCGCCCGGCAGGCCGCGCAGCACGGCCTCCGAGCCCTCGAGGTCCGGGTCGCCGGCCATGACGTAGCTGACGAAGGCGGCGCGGCCCTCTGCGCGCAGGCGGGCGAAGGTGGCGTCCAGCCGGCTCATGCGGTCGCCGATCCCGCGGCGAGGTGGTCGGCCACGGCGAAGATGTCCTTGTCGCCGCGGCCGCAGAGATTCATCACCACGACGCCGTCCGGGCCCACGTCGCGGGCGATCTCGCCGATGCGGGCCAGGGCGTGGGCGGGCTCCAGCGCCGGGATGATGCCCTCCAGCCGTGTGAGGAGCTGGAACGCCTCCAGCGCCTCGGCGTCCGTGGCGCTCAGGTATTCGGCGCGCCCGCTGTCCTTCAGCCAGGCGTGCTCGGGGCCGACGCCGGGGTAGTCGAGCCCTGCACTGATGCTGTGGGCGTCGGCGATCTGGCCGTCCTCGTCCTGCAGCAGGTAGGTCTTGTTGCCGTGCAGCACGCCGGGGCGGCCGCCGGTCATGCTGGCGGCGTGCTTGCCGGAGGCGAGGCCGTGGCCCGCCGCCTCCACGCCGATCAGCCGCACGCCTTTGTCGTCGAGGAAGGGGTGGAACAGGCCGATGGCGTTGCTGCCGCCGCCGATGCAGGCCACCACGGCGTCGGGCAGGCGGCCCTCGGCCTCCAGCACCTGGGCGCGCGCCTCGCGGCCGATCACGCTCTGGAAGTCGCGCACCATGGCCGGGTAGGGGTGCATGCCGGCCGCCGTGCCGATGCAGTAGTAGGTCGTGTCCACGTTCGCGACCCAGTCGCGCATGGCCTCGTTCATGGCGTCCTTGAGCGTGCCCGTGCCCTGCGTCACCGGCACCACGCGCGCGCCCAGCAGGTTCATGCGGAAGACGTTGGGCCGCTGCCGCTCCACGTCGGCCGCGCCCATGTAGACCACGCACTCCAGGCCGAAGCGCGCGCACAGGGTGGCGGTGGCCACGCCGTGCTGGCCGGCCCCCGTCTCCGCAATGATCCGCTTGCGACCCATGCGGCGGGCCAGCAGGATCTGGCCGACGGTGTTGTTCACCTTGTGCGAGCCGGTGTGGTTCAGCTCGTCGCGCTTCAGGTGGATGCGCGCGCCGCCGTGGTGCGCCGTCAGCCGCTCGGCGAGATACAGCGGGCTCGGCCGGCCCACATAGTGGGTGGCGAAGCGGTCGATCTCGGCCTGGAACGCCGGGTCCGCCTTGGCGGCGGCGTAGGCGCGGTCCAGCTCCAGCACCAGCGGCATCAGCGTCTCGGGCACGTAGCGGCCGCCGTAGTCGCCGAAGCGGCCTTCCGCGTCGGGCCAGGCGGTCCAGCTGTTCGGCTTCGGTGCGGAGGCGTTCACGACGGCGGATCGGAGAGGGCGGCGCCGGGGAGCGCGCTCGCCACGTCCGTCTGCGCGAAGTCCGCGCCGACGTAAAGCAGCGGCGCGCCGCGCTCCTGCGCCAGGACGGAGGAGAAGCCGTCCGCCAAGTTGAGGCGGGCGGGGTGGCCGCCCTCGCCCCGCCGGGCGTAGGCGGCCGCGCAGCTGCGGGCCGACACCGCCGGCACCGGCACGATCTCGGGATCGGCGTCGGCGAGCAGCTGGTGCACCTGATGCGCGCGGCCTCGGCCCGTGGCGACGATCAACAGCTCCGTCAAAGCGCCGGCGGAGATCAGGATCCGCGGCTCCCGACGGAGGGCGGCCCGGCAGATGTGCATGCCGCGCTCCTGGTTCGGTCCGATGGTCCAGGCCGTGATCTAGGCCTCGCCGCTCCCGGCGGCAAGCGGTGGTCAGGCGCCCGCCGCCGCCCGCAGGAAAGCCGCGATCAGCTCCGCGTCCTTCACCCCCGGCCCGCGCTCCACGCCGGAGGAGACGTCCACCGCCGGGGCTCCGCTGAGGCGCGCGGCCTCCGCCACGTTCCAGGGGTCGAGGCCGCCGGCGAGGAACCACGGCCGAGCCCAGCGGCGGCCGGCCGTCAGCGTCCAGTCGAAGCGGGCGCCCACGCCGCCCGGCAGGTCGGAGCCGGCCGGCGGGCGGGCGTCGAACATCAGGTGGTCGGCGGCGCCTTCGTAGGCGCGCGCCGCGTCCAGGTCGGCCGCCGTCGAGACCGGCAGCGCCTTGACCACGCCCGCACCCGTGCGCGCCGCCACCTCGCGCGCCCGCGACGGCGGCTCGCGGCCGTGGAGCTGGACCAGGTCGGGCCGCAGGGCGTCGCGCACCTCGTCCAGCAGGGCGTCGGACGGGTCCACCAGCACGGACACCACGCGCGCCCGGCCGCGGGCCGCCTGCGCCAACCGCCCCGCCGCCTCGGGCGCGAGGTGGCGCGGGCTCCTCGCGAAGGTGACGAAGCCCACCCACGCCGCCCCGCCGTCCAGGGCGGCGCGGACGGTCTCGGGCGTGGACAGGCCGCAGATCTTGGCTTGGACGGTCACGGCGCCGGACATAGGGGCTGGGCGCAGCGCAGGCTATGCACGGGTCATGTCCGACCTCTCGTCCGCCGCCCGCCGCGACGCCGCCCGCCCCCGCGAAGCGCACGAGCTGCCGGACGTCTACGCACCGGTGGAGGCGCCGGTGGCGGACGGCCGCGTGTGGATCGACCTGCTCGATCCCGGCCCCGACGAGCTGCGGCGCGCCGGGGTGACCTGCGGCCTGCGCCTGCCCACGCGCGAGGACCTGAGCGAGATCGAGTCCTCCAGCCGCCACTATGTGGAGAACGGCGCCCTCTACCTGTCCGCCCCCCTGCTCACGGGCGTGGACACGGAGGAGCCGCGGCTGACGCCCGTGGGCTTCATCGTCACGCGCGAGCGGCTGATCACTGTGCGCTTCGACAACCTGAAGTCGTTCGACAACGCGCAGGCGCAGGCGAAGCTCTCGCCGCCCGGCTCGGGGCTGGAGGCCTTCACCCTGGTCTACGAGGCGGTGATCGACCGCCTCGCCGACGTGCTGGAACTCCTCGGCGGCCACTTGGAGGAGCTCAGCCACGAGGTGTTCAACACGCCGGAGGGCTCGCGCCGCGACAGCCGCGAGATGCGGCGGCTGCTGCGCCGGGTGGGCGGCTTCGGCGACCGCGGCTCCAAGCTGCGCGGCACGCTGCTTGTGTCCAACCGCCTCCTGCCGTTCGTGGTCGACACCGCCGACGGCGCCCTGCCCAAGGAGATCGAGCGGCGGCTCAACAGCGCGCGTGACGACGTGGCGTCCCTGGCCGCCTATCAGGAGAACCTGGCCAACAAGGTGCAGTTCCTGCTCGACGCCAGCCTGGGCCTGATCAACATCGAGCAGAACGACGTATTCAAGATCCTGACCGTGGTCAGCGCCGTGGGCGTGCCGCCGACGCTGGTGGCGTCCATCTACGGCATGAACTTCAAGCACATGCCCGAGCTGGAGTGGGCCTGGGGCTATCCGTACGCGTGGGGGCTGATCGTCCTCACCACCGTGCTGCCGATCTGGTGGTTCAAGAAGAAGGGCTGGTTCTGACCGGCCCCGGAGCAGCGCTCGGTGTCAAGCGGTGGCGGCCCGCAGCGCGCGGGGCAGCTCGTGCAGCTCGGCGTTCTCCCAGGCGCGGGTGGTGGCCACGATGCGGCGCATGCGGCGCAGCTCGCGGCCCAGGCCGTTGGCGGTGACGCACTGGCGGCGCAGGCGGGGGCTCTTGGCCTCCAGCTCGGCCCACAGCTGGCCGAAGTGCGGGCGCTGCAGGGCCTGGCGGAACTCCAGCTCTGAGACGGCCAGGCGGCGCGCCCATCGCGCCGAGTCCAGCCGGTTGGACAGCCAGCCCTGGCGCATCTCGCAGCGCCACAGGGCGCGGCGCAGGGTGGAGGTGGCCACCTCCAGCGCCTCGTCGCACGGATGGTCGGGGTCGGTGCGCAGGCGGATCTCGTCGGCCAGGCCCCCGCACGCGCGGCCGTCGGTGCGGGCGCTGGTCAGCACTCCCACCTCCAGGGAATGGCGGACGCGGCCGTCCTTGCGGCGCACCTCCTCGAACAGGGCGCGGTCCTCGCCGACGGGCTTGGGCGGCAGGCCGCCGATGGCGCGGTAGGCGTCGGCGGTGATGGCGGCGGAGGCGCCGCAGTTCTGGTTGTGCCGCGGCCAGGGGTCGTGCGGTTCGCGGTCGACGCGGGCCACCAGCTCGGCGGCCAGCTGCTGGTACTGCCACTCCAGCCGGCCGCGCTCCAGCACGGCGGGGTCGAGCTGCATCAGCTCCGCGCCGTCGGCCATGACGTAGCCGGCCACCGCGTCCGCCCCCGCGGCGATCTCGCGCCGGGTGCAGTCGATCCAGTCGTCGTTGACGCGCGTGTCGGCGTCGGTGGTCAGCAGCAGGCCGCCGGGGGCGGCCAGCGCCAGCGCCGCGTCCATGGCCAGGCGGCGCGCCCAGCCGGCGTTGGCCTGGCCGGGGGCGAGGTCCACCTGGTGCATCCAGGTGACGTAGGGTGCGTGGGGCGCGAGCGCGCGCACCTGCTCGGCCGTGCCGTCCGTCGTGTTGTTGAGCAGGAGCACGACCGCCAGGTCGGCGAAGTCGACCTCCTCCTGCCGGGCCAGGGCGTCGAGGCACAGGCCGATGCGCTCCTCCTCGTCGCGCACGGGCACGGCCACCACCAGTCCGGGCGCGCGGGCAGCCCCGGAGTCGCGCGCCGGGCCGAAGCGCTCCACCGGCCGCGCCGAGACGGGGTGGGCGGTGTCCGGACCGGACGGCGGGGACGGGGGGCGCGCAGACGCGTCCATCAACTCAACACCTCACCAAGCGCGGCCGGTGTGCGGCCGCCGCCGAGCGCGCCCGAGCTCTCCCCGCCGGCGCGCGCCGGGAGCAGAGCCGCATCTCCCCGCGCGGTCAACGCCCTCCCCCGCTCGGCCGACGCTGCTGCGACCGCGGGACGCGGGGCGGAAGCGGGCGTTGAGGAGAAGGTGCGCCTCGGGTGTCGCATGAACCGAGGCTGAACGCGCAGGGCGGCGCACGGTCTCCATACCGCAACACGGGGTTCGCGGCCAGCGGCGGCTGGTCGCGTCTTCGCGGACCCCGGCGGGCCGGCTAAGGGACCGTCATGGCCGCCGCCCTCCGCTTCGACGCCTTCGTCGCCTCCGCCCTGCCGACGCGCGACGGCTTCGCCTTCGCGTTGGGCGACGGGACGGTGCGGTGGGAGGGAGGCGCGGTCTGCGAGGCGCACGACGGGCCGGTGCTCTGCGCCGCCGTGCACCCGTCGGGCGAGGGCGTGGTCACGGGGGGCGACGACGGCCGTCTCGTCTGGTCGCGGCCGGACGGCGCGGCGGCGACCCTGGCGCAGACGGGCGGCGCCTGGATCGACGCGGTGTGCGCGGCGCCCGCCAGCGGGCTGATCGCCTTCGCCGCCGGGCGGGAGGCGCGGGTGCTCGACGCGGCCGACGCCGGCTTCGCCCGCAGCTTCGCCCACGAACGCGCGGTGGCCGACCTCGCCTTCGACCCCAAGGGCCGGCGGCTGGCCACGGCCAGCTACGGCGGCCTGCGCCTCGTCTACGCGCGGGTGGCCGAGCAGAAGCCGACGCCGCTGAACTGGCCGGGCGCGCACCTGGGCGTGGCGTGGAGCCCCGACGCCCGCTTCGTGCTGAGCGCCCTTCACGAGAACCAGCTGCACGGCTGGCGCCTGTCCGACGCCAAGGACATGCGCATGGCGGGGTACCCGTCGAAGGTGCGCAGCCTGGCGTTCCTGGCCAAGGGCGCCCTCCTCGCCAGCTCGGGCGCGCCCGGCGCGGTGCTGTGGCCCTTCGCGGGGGCGAACGGACCCATGGGCAAGGACGCGGTGGAGATCGGCTTCAAGGAGGGCGCGCTGGTGACCCGCGTCGCGGGCGCCGGCTTCCGCCTGGTCGGCGGCCGCGACGACGGCGAAGTGTGGACGGCGGAGCTGCAGGGCTCGGCGTTCGCGGTGCGGCGCGAGGCGGTGGGAGCCCCGGTGTCGGCCCTCGCCGTGAGCGCTGACGGGCGCCGCTGCGCCTGGGGCGACGAGGCGGGGGCGGCCGGCGTGGTCGAGATCGGCCCGGCGTGATCGCGGGAGCTTTCAGCTCACGCGTAGATCCTGGTCGCCTCGTCGGTGATGTTGGTGATCAGCCAGCGGCCGTCCTGCCTCATCAGGCTGAAGACCGTGTTGCCGCTGTGGTGCAGCTTGCCGTCGTTGAACACTTGGTAACGGGTCCACACCGTCGCGATGCTGTCGAAGGATTTTTCCCCGACGTCCTCGATGGGTTCGCTGAAGCGGCTCACCCCCGCAGCCTTGGCCAGGTTGCCGTAGCCGCTGCTCATGCTCTTCACCACGTCCACGAGCTTGGACACGCCCCACTCGCCCTTCCGAAGCCGGAAGACCTGGGCGTCGGGGGCGAAGAAGCTCATGATGAGGGAGGTGTCGTGCTGCTCCAGACTGAGGAGGAAGGCGCGCACCGCGGCGACGGCGGGGCTGTCGCGCCCCGCTTCGGCGGCCTGCGTCTTGGCGCCGAGGGCCGAGGCTCCGGCGGCCAGGAGGACCGCGCACGCGCGGCGGGTGGCCGCGAGGACGGGCGTTCGATCAGCCATCGTGGTCGGCTCCTGGAGGGGGGGCTGCGGTCGCACGCTCCCATAGGGCTCCGGCCCGTGATCCGCCATACGGCCGCCGCGACGTCGACGGCGCCCTCCCGCCGGATCACCGCATGACGCAGGGAGAGCCTCGTGCGGCGCTCGCGACGGCGGGACCGCGACGGGTCCGCCCGGGCCGCGCTCTCGGCGCGGCGCTTCTGCTGCTCGCGGGCCTGGCGGTCGGGCAGGTGGCGGTGCTGAGGTTCGTCCCGCCGCCCGTGACCTTGCTCATGCTGGAGCGGCTGGCGGAGGGACGGGGCCTGGACAAGAGCTGGCGGCCGCTGGACCGGATCGCCCCGGCCCTGCCCCTTGCGGTGGTCGCGGCGGAGGACGCGCGCTTCTGCGGGCACCACGGCTTCGACTGGGCCGCCATGCGCGCCGCCGCCGCACGCAACGCGGCGGACGCGCAGAACGGGCGCGGGCGCACGCGCGGCGGCTCCACCCTGAGCCAGCAGACGGCCAAGAACGTCTTCCTGTGGCCGCACCGCGACTACGTCCGCAAGGGGCTGGAGGCGGGCTACACCGTCCTGATCGAGGCCCTGTGGGGCAAGCGCCGCATCCTGGAGGTCTACCTCAACGTGGTGGAGTGGGGGCCGGGCACCTACGGCGCCCAGGCGGCCGCGCGACACTGGTTCGGCGTGGACGCCGACCGGCTCACGCCCGGCCAGGCCGACCGCCTGGCCGCCATCCTGCCGAGCCCGCTGCGGTGGCGCGCGGCGCAGCCGGGCCGCTACGTGGCGCGGCGCTCCCGCCGCATCGGCGTCGACGCCCGAGCCGTGCGCGCCGACGACCTCCTCGCCTGCCTCCGCTAGGCGCTTAACGCCGGTTCACCCTGCCGGGAAGCGAGGCGTTCACCAGCCCCGTGCCATCACGCTCCGTCAGCGCCCGGGCGCGCCGGGGAGACATGGACGTGGGGGAGCGCAGGTTGCGGTCGGGGCTCGGGCTCCTGGAGCGCTTCGGGGGGGACGCGCGGGGCGCCATCGCCCCCCTGGCGGCGGTGGTGATCGGCGCCATGCTGATCGGCAGCTTCGGCGCCATCGACATCGCCCGCTTGGTCACGGCCCGCAACCAGCTGCAGGACGCGGTGGACTCCGCCGCCCTGTCCCTGGGCCGCATGCCGCCCACGACCAGCGACACCGCCATGCAGACGAAGGCGCAGGCCTGGATCCTCGCCAACGTCACCGACCCAGACGTGCAAGACCTGGTCGTGGGCACGCCGGTGCGCTCGACAGGCCAAATCCAGGTCGATATCACCGCCGCCATCAAGACGACGAGCGCGGCGCTTCTCGGGGTCAACACCCTGCCGTTCGAGGCGCACTCTACGGTGAAGTACGGCGTCACTCAGGTCGAGCTGGCGCTCGTGCTGGACAACACGGGCTCCATGAACGACGATGGAAAGCTCAACTCGCTCAAGACGGCGGCCACCACGCTGGTGAACACGCTCAACAAGTCCGCACAGGCGTCAGGCATCCCTAACGCGCTGAAGATCGCAGTCGTGCCGTTCACCCAGACCGTGAACATAGGCGCGGCCAATCAGGGAAGCGCGTGGCTCACGGGAAGCATGCCGTCCGAGTACGGCGCCGACACCGTCTCCAACAGCACGACGGTCCATCCAGACCGCTTCGCCCTGCTCAAGGCCATGAACACGAGTTGGGGCGGCTGCGTGGAGAGCCGGCCCATGCCGTACGACGTGCAGGAGACGGCGCCGACGTCCACCAAACCCGAAACCATGTTCGTGCCCTTTTTCTCTCCGGACACCCCGGATGAGGGCTACTACAACCGCTTCGGCAATACGGTCTTTTACTATGGATCCTACGCCGCTGCGACAAGCGATAACTGGTCCAAGTCAACCAAGACAAACGGCACGACATATTTCAACTATTCGGGTAATAACTACCTGACTGATGGCGTACCAGGAGACAGCGCCGTTCTCCAAAATAAGAACGGACCCGGATCCTCCTGGACCGATCATGAATATACGTACGCCCCGACGAAGTACAAGACAGCGCCCTACGCCAACGTCAACAACCATTACTGGAATGATAACGTCGGACCGAACTCCGGCTGCGACGTGCAGCCGTTGCAGCGGCTGACGACCGATGTGGACAGTGTTCTCAATCAGATAAACGGGATGACGGCGAACGGGAACACCGAGATCCCGATCGGGCTCGTGTGGGGTTGGCATGTGCTGTCGCCCTTGGGGCCGTTCGCAGACGGCGCCGCCTATGGAAGCCCCGGCGTGACGAAGGTCGTCGTGCTCGTGACGGACGGTGCGAACACCTATGGCACGAGCAGCGATATGAACTTCTCGCTCTACACGTCCCACGGCTGGGCCTTATCACAACGTATCACCACTTCCACAACAGCGAGCGATGTCCAGAGTGCATTGAACAGCCGCCTGCAAACACTCTGCAAGAATATGAAGTCCCGCAATTCGGATGGAACCTGGAAGATCAATATCTACACGGTGCCGCTCGAGGTCACGGACGCCAACATCAAATCCCTGCTGCAGGGGTGCGTGACCGATCCTGCCAACTACGTCGATACGACGAGCTCAAGCCAGCTCGCCTCCACCTTCCAGAACATCGCCGGGTCCATCCAGTCGCTGCGGATGGCGCACTAGGGCGCGCGTCAGTCGTCTCCGCTGGGCCGGCCCCGGCCGGCTTTGACGCCCGCGCGCGCCGCCTTCCCCGAAAGGCGGCGCTGGACGGAGCCGCGGGTCGGGCGGGTGGAGCGGCGCGGGGGCGAGGGCGGGGCGGCGGCCTCGGCCACCAGGGCGCGCAGGCGGTGCAGGGCGTCCAGCCGGTTCAGCTCCTGGGTGCGGCGGCGGTCGGCGGTGATCACGATCACGCCCTCGCGGGTCAGGCGCGAGCCGGCCAGCTCCAGCAGGCGGCGGCGCACGGCGTCCGAGAGGCCCTGCGCGCGGGCGGCGTCGAAGAACAGCTGGCAGGCGGTGGACACCTTGTTGACGTTCTGCCCGCCCGGGCCGCCCGCGCGGATGAACTTCAGCCGCAGGTCGGCGTCGCCCGCGACGACCCCGCAGCCGAGGTCGACCGGCATCAGCCGCCGAAGGCGGCGCGCAGGCGCTCGAACTGCGAGAGCACGGCGTTGGCGTCCGCATCGCCGTCGGCCGGGCCCGCCTCGCCGTACATGCGGCGGTCCAGGTTGAACACGCGCTGGTGCAGGCGCGAGGCCCGGGCGCTGAGGGCGGCCAGCGGAGGGGGAAGGATTTCGGCTTCCGCCGCGGGGGCGGAGCCGGCACCCGGCTCGCCGACGCGGTAGCGCGGCTCGCGCGCGGCGTCGGCCGTCATGGCCCCCTCGCGCACGGCGCGCTGCACCAACAGCCACGAGGCCACCTGCATCAGCCGCGTGGTCAGCCGCATGCTCTCGCCCGCGTAAGCCAGGGCGGCGTTGCGCGACAGGAGCTTGGACTCCTGGCGGCCGTCGCCGTCGAGGTAGGCGGCGGCCTCCTCCACCAGCTCCATGCCTTCGGCGAAGGTGCGGTCGAACAGCTCGGACGCGGTGAACTCGCGCACGCGGTCGGTCACTCTGCGTCCCTCCCTGACCCGGACGGAACGCCTGGAGGCAACGGGCGTGCCACGGCGGCGCCGGCGATGGGGCCGGCGCTCAGCGGGCGAACAGGGCGTCGGCCGCGGCGCGGCCGCCGGCCTTGCGGACGAGGGCGGCCCGCACACGGGCGATCTCGCCCTCCAGCAGGGCGATGCGCTCCTCCAGGTCTTCGCGGGCGAAGGGCTCGAGGTCCTCGCGCAGGGCCTCGGCGAGGTGGGCGCCCCGGGCGCGGCGGGGCGGGGCGGGTTCGTCCAACAGCATGGGCGCGGCTCCTCTTCCCCCCGCTCGGTCGATCAGCGTATCAGACCGCTCGCCCTCCTGGGAGCGCCCGCCATCACGAACGCAGCCGCGACCATGACCGCGATCGCCGTCGAAGGCGGCCGCGGCGAGGCCTCCGCCCTCCACCCGGTCTGCGCGCCCACGCCGCAGCCGCGGCCAGGCGAGGTGCTGGTCCGCACGGCGGCGGCCGGGGTGAACCGGCCGGACCTGCTGCAGCGCCGCGGCGCCTACCCGCCGCCGCCCGGCGCGCCGGAGACGCTCGGGCTGGAGGTGGCGGGCGAGGTCGCCGCGGTGGGAGACGGCGCGGCCCGCTGGCGCGTGGGCGACCGGGTGGCGGCGCTGCTGGGCGGCGGAGGCTACGCGGAGTACGCGGTGGTGGACGCACGCCACGCCTTGCCCGTCCCCGCCGGCCTGTCGTGGGCGCAGGCGGCGGCCCTGCCCGAGACCGTCTTCACCGTCTTCGCCAACGTGTGGGAGGGCGGGCGCCTGCAGCCGGGCGAGACCCTGCTGCTTCATGGCGCCACCAGCGGCATCGGCGTCACGGCCATCCAGATGGCCCGCGCCTACGGAGCGCGCGTGATCGCCACCGCCCGCGGCGCGGACAAGGCGGAGAGCGCGCGGACCCTCGGCGCCGACGTGGCCGTCGACGCCTCCGCGGGCGACTGGGCCGCCGCCGTGCGCGGGGCGGGCGGGGCCGACGTGGTGCTCGACATGGTCGCCGGCCCCTACTTCGCGGGGAACGTGGAGGCGGCGAACGTCGGCGGCCGCATCGTCCACATCGCCTTCCAGGGTGGCGCGACCGTGGAGCTGAACGTCCCGCAGCTGATGCAGAAGAGGCTGGTGGTGACGGGCTCCACCCTGCGCCCGCGCTTCGCCGACGAGAAGGCGCGGCTGGCCGCCGCCGTGGAGCGCGTCGCCTGGCCGTGGGTGGCCGACGGCCGCCTCGCCCCGCCGATCGACCGCACCTTCCCGCTGGAGGAGGCCGCGGCGGCGCACGCGCACCTGGAGGCCGGCGGCCACGTGGGCAAGGTGGTGCTGCTCACCGCCTGGGGACGGGAGAGCGCCCGCCCGTGATCGGCGTGTTCGACTCCGGCGTCGGCGGCCTCTCCATCCACCGCGCTCTGGTGGAGCGCTTTCCGGCGGCCGACCTCACCTACCTCGGCGACCAGGCGAACGCGCCTTACGGCGGCCGGGCGGGCGAGGAGATCGTGGAGCTGACGCGCGCCGCCTGCGCCGCCCTGTTCGACCGGGGCGCGTCCCTGGTGGTCCTGGCGTGCAACACGGCCAGCGCCATCGCGCTCCGCCGCCTGCAGCAGACCTGGCTGCCCGGCGTTCGGCGCGACTTGGGGCGGCCGGTCAACGTGCTCGGCTGCATCGTGCCCACCATAGAGGCCGCGACGGGGGTGCCGTGGGAGCACGAGCCGCCGCCGAGGGGCGACAAGGCCGAGCGGGTCGACGTGGTGGGCGTGTTCGCCACCCGCGCCACGGCCGCCAGCCGCGTCTACGAGATCGAGATCGACAAGCGCCGGCAGGACGTGGCCGCCTTCTCCGAGCCCTGCCCCGGCCTCGTGCCGCTGATCGAGGCGGGCGCGCCCCGCGCCGAGCTGCAGGCGGTGATCTGCGCCCACGTGGAGGCGCTGACCCGGCGCGTGGGCCGCGCGCCGGACCGGGCCGTGCTCGGCTGCACCCACTACGAGCTGACGGCCGACCTGTTCGCGGAGGCGCTGGCCCCCGGCACCCCCGTGATCCACCAGCCCGCCGCGGTGGCGGACTCGCTGGAGCGCTATCTCGCCCGCCACCCGGAGTACGACCCGGGCCACGCGGGCGCGCGCCGCTTCCTCACCACCGGCCGGCCCGGTGCGCAGAACGCGCTGGTGGAGGCGTTCTGGGGCGCGCCGCTGCGGTTCGAGGCGGTCTGACCGCCGCCGCCTCTCATCCCGGGCAAGGCCGGGACCCAGGTGCGGGAGCGGAGAAGCGGGAGGTCGCCATCCTCGGCGGGCGCGGGGCGACGCCGGGACCTGGGCCCCGGCCTTCGCCGGGAGGCGGGGATCGTCGAGGTCTCAGGCCGCCCAGGACGCCAGCAGGGCGCGCAGCGCGGCGACCAGCGCGAGCGGCTGGTCCAGCATGACGTGGTGCTCCGCCTCCGGGATCGCGAGGAAGGGCGATCCCGGCGGTGCGTGGAGGCGCGTGTAATCCACCACGTCGGGCGTCATCAGCCGCGAGCGCCCGCCCCACACGAAGGCCACGGGGCAGCGGGCGCCCGCCAGCTCCTCCTCCTGCGAGCCGCGGGCCGAGCTGTCGAACTTGTCCCAGAGGTGCGGGTCGAAGCGCCAACGCCACCCGCCCTCCACCTCGCGCAGGGAGCGGCGGGCGATGTGGTCCAGGATGTGCAGCTCCGAGCACGGCTGGGCGGGGGCGAGACGGAAGCGGCCCAGCGCCGCCGACAGGTCGGGATGCACGCGGTCGGGCCGGCCGCCCGGGCGCTGGAAGGTCCAACGCTTCTCCGGCGGGCGCACGCCGGCGTCGACCACCACCGACGCGCGCAGGCGGTCGCCCGCGTGACGCGCCAGGTAGGTCGTGACTCCGCCGCCGAAGGAGTGGCCCACCACCACCGGCGGCCCCGCCTCGAACAGGCCGGCCGCCTCGGCGGCGGCCAGCACCTCGGCCATGTGCAGGTCGGGGGCGTAGCGCTCGCGCCAGCTCGTGCCGCCCATGCCGGAGAGCGACAGGGCCGCCACT
Organism: uncultured Caulobacteraceae bacterium; assembly: GCA_964242255.1. GTDB lineage: Bacteria > Pseudomonadota > Alphaproteobacteria > Caulobacterales > Caulobacteraceae > JASLDZ01. The sequence continues at coordinate 14,655 of CAXTCO010000025.1, forward strand.
CGGCGTTCGCCGGCGAAGAACGGGGCGATGAAGCTCCACCAGTCCGCGTGGGCCATGCCGCCGTGGATGAACAGCAGGCCCGGTGCGCCGCGACGCCCCCAGGTCAGGAGTTCGATCTCCACGTCGGCGGCGGAGACGGTCGTGCGCTCGGGCGCGTCGGCCAGGGCCGCCTCGAACCACGCGGGCGCGGGCGGCCGTTCGCCGTCGAAGCGGCCGAGTGGATTGCGGAGGGCCGGGTCGCTCCCGGCGACGTCGCTCATGCGGCGAGCGGTCCCGCGCCGGGCGGCGGCGTCCAGGCGCGCTCGCCGGGCCGGGGCTCGCGCTCACCCATGGCCTTGAACACGCCGCGGCCCGCCAGCAGTGTGCGGCCGCCCGTCCACACCCGGCCGGACACGGTGAAGAGGTCGCCGCGTTGGTGGAGCAGCTCGCCGCCCGCCTCCACCCAGTCGCCCAGCTTGGCGGCGCTCAGGAAGTCGCACGTCAGCCGCACGGTGACCCAGAAGCGGGAGCGCTCGTAGGAGATCAGGTTTCCCCACGCGACGTCGGCCACCGTCATCATCATGCCGCCGTGGGCTTTGGAGAGGCCGTTGACGTGGTGCTCCTGAACGCGGAAGCCGAAGGTGCGCCGCCCGTCCGCGTCGCGCACATGGAGGGGGCCCACCTGGCGGCCGAACCCCCTGCGCCAGGGCGCGACGGTGAAGCCGGGCGGGATGTCGGCGGCGCCCGCCTCGGTCACGTCGTCGGACATCGATCGCCCTTACCCGTCGGGCGTCGCGTGACGCAAGGGCGGTCCGGGCCGCCGGTGCGGCGGATCAGGCCAGCCCCGCCTCTCCCAGCGCCTCGGCCTGACGCCCCGTCACGGCGGCCTCCGAGAACCCCTCCAGCGAGGCTTCGAACAGCCGCCGCCAGTTCAGCTCGGCGCCCAGGTGCAGGAAGGCGGCGCCCAGGCCGATGGCGGCCCGGTCCATGAACACGAACTCGCGCGGGATGGTGATGGAGCGGCCTGTGGCGTCCACCCGCGCCTTGAGCGCCTGGCGCACGCGGAACGCCTCGCGCCGGCCGTACTCGCCGGGCGCCACGCCGTCGGCCACCGAGCGCGTGCGGTCGTCCAGCAGGGGGCCGTAGATGAAGCGCGCCCACAGGTTGAGCGTGTCGACCAGCTCGTCGGTGAGGTCGTCGAAGCCCCAGGAGCGGTAGGCGTCGAACTGTGCATCGCGGTCGTCCTCCGACAGGCCGTGGAACAGCTTCACCACGCCCGCCACGAAGGCCGGTGGGAAGATGCGGATGCAGCCGAAGTCCAAGAGGTTCAGCCGCCCGCCCCCGGGCTGCAGGGTGTAGTTGCCCAGGTGCGGGTCGCCGTGGATCACGCCCAGGGTGGTCATGGGCCGCCACCAGGCGTCGAACAGCAGGCGCGCGACGCGGTTGCGCGTGTCCAAGGACTCCGATTTGAAGGCGAGCAGCCCCTCGCCGTCCAGCCAAGTCATCGACAGCAGGCGCCGGGTGCAGAGGTCGTTCACCGTCTCGGGCACGACGATGTCGTTGCGGTCGGCGAAGAAGCGGCGGTAGACGGCCATGGCCCTGGCCTCGCGCGCGTAGTCCAGCTCCTCGCGCAGGCGCGCGCCCACCTCCTCGAGCACCTCGCTGGGGTCGAGCCCGCTCTGGAAGCGCTTGGCGAGGCCCAGGAGGGTGCGCAGCTGGCCGACGTCGCTCTCCACCGCCGACTGCATCTCCGGGTACTGCAGCTTCACCGCCAGCGCCCGGCCGTCCAGCGAGACGGCGCGGTGCACCTGGCCCAGGCTCGCGGCGGCGGCGGGCGCGTGGTCGAAGCTGCGGAAGCGCCGCTCCCAGTCCGGGCCGAGCTCGGCGGCCATGCGGCGGCGCACGAAGCCGCGGCCCATGGGCGGGGCGTTGGCCTGCAGCTCGGCGAATTCCTTGGCGAACTCGGGGGGCAGCAGGTCGGGCACGGTGGCGAACATCTGCGCCGCCTTCATCAGCGGCCCCTTGAGCCCGCCCAGCGCCTCCTTGACCAGCCGGGCGTTGCGCGCGTCGGCGTCGTCGCCCCCGCGCAGCCGGCTGACGCCG
>CAXTCO010000026.1:0-16397 GCA_964242255.1 uncultured Caulobacteraceae bacterium
GCCCGCCCCCGCGCCGCCGCCGGCGGTCGCCGAGGGCGGCGCCGGCCATGCGCCGGGCGGCCACGCGGGCGGACACATCGACCTAGTCGAGGGGGCGGAGGCCTTCGCCTCCCTGCGCATCGCGGACGTGATGACGCCCCGCGCCGACATCGTGGCGCTGGAGGTCTCCACGCCCCTGGACGAGGTGCTGCGCCGCTTCGTCGAGGTCGAGCTGACGCGCCTGCCCCTCTACCGCGACGGGCTCGACGACCCCGTGGGCGTGCTGCACATCAAGGACGTGGTGCGCCTGATCGCGCCGACGCCCGACGGCCGCGGCCCCGCCTGGGGCTCGCCGGTGCCCAAGCGGCTGCGGCGCGAGGCGCTCTACGTGCCGGCATCCATGCGCTGCGCCGACCTCTTGCTGCGCATGCGCGTGGCCCGCATCCACATGGCGCTGGTGATCGACGAGTTCGGCGGCACGGACGGCCTCGTCACCCTGGAGGACCTGATCGAGGCGGTGGTCGGCGACATCGGCGACGAGCACGACGAGGAGTCCGCCCCCGAGATCGCCGACCGCCCCGGCGGCTGGGAGGCCGACGCCCGCGCCCCGCTGGAGGACCTGGAGGCGGTGGTCGGCGCCGACCTCCCGCCCGACGGGGGCGAGGAGGAGGAGATCGAGACGGTGGGCGGCCTGGTCTCCGCCCTGGCCGGCCGCGTGCCGCAGCGGGGCGAGGTCATCGTCCACCCCGCCGGCTTCGAGTTCGAGGTGCTGGACGCCGATCCCCGCCGCGTGCGCCGCCTGCGCATCCGCCGCACCGATCCGGTGGCCCCGGGCGGCGCGTCCGGGAAGGAGCCCGCGCCGGCGCCTCATGCGGCTGAAGACGTCGCGCCGCCTTCCGCGACCTCGGCCGCGTGACGGCGCCGCAGGCGCAGCCCTCCCCGCGCGAACGGTGGGGCCCGGCGCTGCTGGCGCTGGGCGGAGGCGCCGCGGCGGCGCTGGCGCACCCGCCTTTCGGCCTCCTGCCCGGCCTGTTCGGCTTCGCCGCCGTGCTGCTGGCGCTGGAGGCGCCTGCGCGCGGACGGCTCGGGCCCGCCTTCCGGCGCGGCTGGGCGGCGGGGACGGGCTACCTGGCCGTCTCCACCCTGTGGGTGGCCGAGGCCTTCCTCATCGACCCCGAGACGCACGCCTGGCAGATCCCCTTCGCGCTCCTGGGCTGCGGGGCGGGGGTCGGCCTGCTGTGGGGCGTCGGCGGGGTGCTGCACCGCCTGCTGCGTCCGGCGGGGGGTGGAGCCGGGCCGGGCGCGCTGCTGGCGTTCGCCACGGCGTTCGGTGCGGCCGAGTGGCTGCGCGGCCACCTGTTCACCGGCTTTCCGTGGGACCTCGTCGGCGAGACCTTCCGCGCGGGCTCGCCCCTGTCGCAGGGGGCGGCCCTGTTGGGCGCCTACGGCCTGACGCCGCTGGTGTTCGCCCTGGGAGCCGCACCGGCGCTGCTGCGCGCCCGCGGTCCGGGGCGGATGGCGACGCTGGGCGGGCTCGCCGGCGTGCTCCTCGCGCTGGGGGCCTGGGGCGAAGCGCGGCTGCGGGCCGCGCCGACCGTCTCCGCCGATGCGGTCCGCGTGCGCGTGGTGCAGCCCGACCTGCCGGAGCCGAAGCGCTGGTCGCCGGAGATCTTCGAGGCGCGGCTCGACCGCTACCTGCGCCTGACGCGCACCCCCTACGCCGGGTCCGCGGCCGACCTGGTGGTCTGGCCCGAGGGCGCCCTGCCCACGCCCCTGTCGGACGTGCTGGGTCCGGCGTCGGCCGTGCCGCCGGCGCTGGCGGCCGTGCTCCGGCCCGGCCAGCGGCTCGCGTTCGGGACGGATCGGACCGAGCCGGACGGCGCGACGACGCGCTACTTCAACACCCTGGCCGTCGTGTCGGCCGTCCCTGGCGGCGTCGTGCTGGAGGGGACCTACGACAAGCACCACCTCGTCCCGTTCGGCGAGTACCTGCCGCTGCACGGGCTGTTCGACCCGCTGGGCTTCGGCAAGGTGCTCGACGTGCCCGGCGACTTCACCCCCGGCCCCGAGCCTCGGCCGCTGCAGGTCGGCGCCGTGCTCGTGCAGCCGCTGATCTGCTACGAGGCCCTGTTCCCCGACCTGGCCCGCGGCGACGGGCGGCGGACGCGCATGCTGCTGAACATCAGCGACGACGCCTGGTTCGGCCGCTGGATGGGGCCGTGGCAGCACCTGAACCTCGCCAGCCACCGCGCCATCGAGGAGGGCCTGCCCATGGTGCGCGCCACCCCCACGGGCGTGTCCGCGGTGATCGACGCCTACGGCCGCCCCGGCGCGGACCTGCTGGCGCCCGGCCGCATGGGCGTGATCGACGCCGCCCTTCCGCCTGCGGCGCCGTCGACACTCTACTCACGCGTGCGTGGACTCGCCTTCTGGTCGGTGGAAGTCGCAGCAACGCTGGGTTGTCTTTGGCTCCGGCTCCGCGCGCGTCGCGCGAACCCGCTGGCTCCGGCGCACGGAGGCGCCTAGGCCGGAGAGCGGGATGAGCGAGGACGCCGACGACAGGAAGGGGCCGCACCCGGTCGACCAGCACGTCGGCCGGCAGATCCGCGAGCTGCGCCGCCGCCAGGGCGTCAGCCAGGAGAAGCTGGCGGAGACCCTCGGCCTCACCTTCCAGCAGGTGCAGAAGTACGAGAAGGGCGCCAACCGCGTCAGCGCCTCCAAGCTGTTCGAGGTGGCGCAGGGCCTGGGCGTCGGGATCGAGCACTTCTTCCGCGGCTTCGCCGACGGGGCCGCGCCGGGCGTCGGCGAGTCCGCCGCCGAGTTCAGCCACGACCATCCCATGACCGCCGAGGGGCGCGAGATCGACCGCCTTCTCGTCGAGATGCCGCGCCGCCACCGCCGCCTCGTGCTCGACATGGCCCGGGCGCTGGCCCGCGACGGCGACGACCCCGCCGCGGCGGACTGACGGCGGCGGCGCTACAGGCCCGCCTCCAGCGCCTCGCGCTCGCGGCCTATGCGGTGCAGGCGCTCCCAGGTGTAGAGGCCGCTCGCGTGGCCGTCGCTGAAGCCCAGGCGCACGGCGTAGCGCCCGACGGGCTCCACCGACTCCAGCACCGCCCCGGCCCCCACGCCGGGCACGGGCGCGAAGCTCGGGCCGCCGTGGCCGCGGTCCTGGGCGGAAGGCGTCATGGCGCGCAGCAGCGGGGCGGAGAGGGCGAAGGCCGAACCGTCGTCGAAGCGCACCGTCAGCGTCGCGCGGTCGGGGGACACGCGCAGTTCCGCGGGCCAGGGCTCGGCCGGCGCGTGCGCCGGGGTTGCGCTCATTCGCCCTCCCCCAGCTCGCGCGCCTCCTCGGGCAGCATGATCGGCACCCCGTCGCGGATGGGGTAGGCGAGGCGCGCGCTGCGGCTGACCAGCTCGCCCCGCCCGCGGTCGTAGTCCAGCCGGCCGTGGGTGACGGGGCAGACCAGCACCTCCAGCAGGCGCGGGTCGATCTCGGAGGAGGGGGTCGGGGCGGCTTCGGTCATGATCGCATCCGGAGGGGCTGGCGCTTACTGCAGCGGGGGCGGCTCGTCGTCCTCCCCCGCCGCGGCGCCGATGCGCAGGAGGGCGGTGAGGGCGTGCAGCCGCTCGGGCGGGTCGGCCGCCTCCAGCAGCGCCTGCTTCTCCGGCCCGTCGAAGGGCAGGGCCATGCACAGGCTGTTGACCAGGGCCTCGGCGGGGGCGTTCCTCGCCGCCTCCCAGTCCACGGACAGGCCGCGGCGCTCCAGGTACGCCCGGAGCGCCGCCAGCAGCAGGGGGCGCGAGTCGGTCATGTCGGGCGCAGGGTCGAGGTCGGCGGCGTGGGCGGCGTAGTCGAGCCGAGCCTGGCGGTAGGGCGTGGGCGCGTTGAGCTCCGGACCCAGGCGGAAGCGGCAGGCGCCCGTGAGCGTGACCAGGTAGCGGCCGTCGCCCGTCTCGGCGAAGCTCGTGACGCGGCCGAGGCAGCCGACGGCCGCCAGCGCCGGCTTGTCGCGCGGGCCGCCCGGCTGCGTCTGCAGCACGGCGATCACCCGGTCGCCCGCCATGGCGTCGTCCAGCATGTTGAGGTAGCGCGGCTCGAAGATGTTCAGCGGCAGCTGGCCGCGCGGCAGCAGCAGCACGCCGTCGAGCGGGAACAGGGGCGCGACCTGCGGCAGGTCCGACACCTTGCGGTAAGCGCCGGGCACGCCGTGCTCCCCCTCAGCTGAACAGCAGGGATGAGAGGCGGCGGCGGCCCTGCCGCGTCACCTCGGACGCCGGCCCGGCGGCCTCGAACACCTCAAGCAGCTGCTTGCGGGCCGCGTCTTCGTTCCACCCGCGCTCGCGGCCCATCAGATCCAGCAGCTGGTCGGAGGCGCCCTGCAGGTCGCCGCCGCCCGCCAACGCCTTGGCGAGGTCGAAGCGCGCCGCATGATCGTCCGGGTCGCGCTCCAGCCGCGCGCGCAGGGCGGCGGCCTCCCCGTCGTCCGCCGGGGCGGAAGCGGCCAGCTTCAGCTGCGCGCGCACGGCGTCAAGCTCGGGGCTGCGGGCCTCGGCGGGGGCCAGGGCGGCCACCTCGCCCGCACGCTCCGTCTCGCCCATGGCGAGGTAGCAGCGGGCCAGCCCTGCGACCGCCGCCGTGTTCTGCGGCTCCACGCTCATGGCCTGGGCGTAGGCGGCCGCGGCCTGGGGCGTGTCGCCCGCGGCGAGGGCCTCGGCGGCGAAGGCGAGGAGGTCGTCGATCCCGCCCTCCTCCTCGCCGCCGGGCGCAGCGCCGCCGAACTCGGCCACGAGGCGGTCGACGAAGCTCTTCACCTGGCTGTCCGGCAGGGCGCCCGTGAAGCCCTGGAACGGTTGGCCCTGGTCGACCACGAACACGGCCGGGATCGACTGCACCCGGAATTGGCCGGCGATGCGCGGGTTCTCGTCGATGTTCACCTTGGCGAGGCGCACGGCCCCGCCCGCGGCCGCGACCGCCTTCTCCAGCGCGGGGCCGAGCTGGCGGCAGGGGCCGCACCAGGGCGCCCAGAAGTCGATCACGACCGGTCGGGTGCGGCTCTCCTCCACCACGTCCACGGCGAAGGAGGCGTCCGTCACGTCCAGGATGTCGCCGCCCGCCGCCGCGGCCCCGCCCGCCGGGGGCGTGGGGGGCTTGGGCTTGGTTCCGAACAGGTCGAGCGCCATGGGGAGACTCCGGCGGGCGTGGGGGCGGGCGTGTCCGCTCAAATGTCCTCAGACGGCGGTCCGTTCAATGCGGGGCGGCCGAACTCCACCGCGACCGGCTCACGGCCCAGCGCCCGCAGGAAGGCGCGGAAGCCGGCCTGCGTCAGCGCCGTCGTCGCGTCGTTGGAGAGCGGGTGGAAGTTCACCGGGTCGGCCGCCAGCAGCGCCGCGTCGGCCACAAGGGTGACCGCGTGCTCCGGGTCGTTGACCAGCGCCAGCGCCGTCACCGATCCGGGCCGCACGCCCAGGGCGTTCCACAGCCGCTCGGGCGAGCCGAACGACAGGCGCGCCGCTCCGATCAGGGCGGGCAGGCGCTTCAGGTCCACCGCCGCGTCCTGCAGGGCGCAGACGAGCCACAGGCGTCCTTTGGTGTCCTTCAGGAACAGGTTCTTGGTGTGACCGCCGGGCAGCTGCGCCTTGATCTCCCACCCCTCCTCGACGCGGAACACGGGCGGGTGCTCCAGCGTGCGGTGCGCGACGCCGTGCGCGTCGAGGAAGGCGAAGAGTTCGGCGCGGGTGTGCGGCGTCATGGCGGCCGCTGTGCCCGCCCGCGGAGGCCCGCACCAGCGGGCAGGACATAAGGACATCCTTATGTCCTGCGTTGCCGCTGCACGGCGCGGCGGTTATACGGCGGGCCTCCTTCCGACGACGACGCGAGCTCCCATGGCCGACCACATCGTGCGCGACCTCTCCCTGGCTGACTGGGGCCGCAAGGAGATCGCCATCGCCGAGACCGAGATGCCCGGCCTGATGGCCCTGCGCACCGAGTTCGGCGCCGAGCAGCCGCTGAAGGGCGCCCGCATCGCCGGCAGCCTGCACATGACCATCCAGACGGCCGTGCTGATCCAGACGCTGGAGGCGCTGGGCGCCGAGGTGCGCTGGGCCTCGTGCAACATCTTCTCCACGCAGGACCAAGCCGCCGCCGCCATCGCCGCCGCCGGCACGCCGGTGTTCGCCGTCAAGGGCGAGACGCTGGAGGAGTACTGGGACTACGCGCACAGGATCTTCGAGTGGGCGGACGGCGGATACCCGAACCTGATCCTAGACGACGGCGGCGACGCCACCCTGCTGTGCGTGCTCGGCCCCAAGGCGGAGAAGGACGCCTCGGTGCTCGACCACCCGCAGAACGAGGAGGAGGAGGCGCTCTACGCCGTGATGAAGCGCCACCTGAAGGAGAAGCCCGGCTTCTACAGCGCCATCCGGGACGCCATCGGCGGCGTGTCGGAGGAGACCACCACGGGCGTGCACCGCCTCTACCAGATGAGCGAGCGCGGCGAGCTGCCGTTCCCCGCCATCAACGTCAACGACAGCGTCACCAAGTCCAAGTTCGACAACCTGTACGGCTGCCGCGAGAGCCTGGTGGACGCCATCCGCCGCGGCACCGACGTGATGCTCTCCGGCAAGGTGGCCGTGGTGTGCGGCTACGGCGACGTCGGCAAGGGCTCCGCCGCCTCCCTGCGCCAGGGCGGCGCTCGGGTGAAGGTCACCGAGGTGGACCCGATCTGCGCCTTGCAGGCGGCCATGGAGGGCTACGAGGTCGTCACGGTGGAGGACGCCGCCGGCGAGGCGGACATCTTCGTCACCGCCACCGGCAACAAGGACGTGCTGACCGTCGACCACATGCGGGCGATGAAGAACAACGCCATCGTCTGCAACATCGGGCACTTCGACAGCGAGATCCAGATCCAGGGCCTGCGCAACTTCAAGTGGGACGAGATCAAACCGCAGGTGCACCACGTCGAGTTCCCAGACGGCAAGAAGATCATCGTGCTGTCGGAGGGCCGCCTGGTGAACCTCGGCAACGCCACCGGCCACCCGAGCTTCGTGATGTCGGCGTCGTTCACCAACCAGACGCTGGCGCAGATCGAGCTGTGGACCCGCAAGGATCGCTATGAGACCAAGGTCTACACCCTGCCCAAGCACCTCGACGAGAAGGTCGCCATGCTCCACCTGGACAAGCTCGGCGCCAAGCTGACCCGGCTGAAGCCCGACCAGGCCAGCTACATCGGCGTGCCGGAGGCCGGTCCGTTCAAGCCTGAGCACTACCGCTATTGAGCGGCGGCGGGCGGTCGCCTTGCGCGGCCGCCTCGGCCGTGGCTGGTGACGCGCCATGACCGTGCAGACCGTTCACCGCCGCCTGGCTCTCGCGGGCTGGGCCGGGCCGGGGCCGCCGCCTGCGCCAGGGCTTCGGGTTCGACCGGCCCGGTGGGCGACGACGGCAAGCTGACGGCGGCGGGCTTCGTTCTGGCCCGCTGCTCCGGCCCGGCGAAGTATCGGCCGACGGTGGAGGCCGTCTACCAAGACCAGGAACAGGTGTTCCGGGCGCCGCGGCCGACGCTGCCCGGCGTCGCCTACGCCTCCGGCATGAGCGAAAGACCGTTTCGACGCCTGTATGACGGACGACGCCGCCTTCGCCGCCATGAACAAACGCTCAGAGCGGAACGGCGCCCTCGACGGGGGTGTCGAGGCGACGCCGACCTTCGTCGTCGACGGCAAGAAGAGGCCGGCCGGCTTCCACACGCGGGCGAAGATCGAGCGGGCGCTGGCGTGAGGCGGGCGGCGCGACGCCGCCCGCCTCCGCGATCTCAGTAGTGGCGGCCGGCGTAGATGGCGCGGCTGTTGGCGTTCTCCTGCTGGCGGATCGCGCGCTGGTCGGCCCTGGTCAGGTGCGACCCGTTCACCGCGGCGTCGGCGCGCTCCTCCCGGCGGATGGCGTGGTCGTCGCGGCGCAAGGCGCGGGCCTGAGCGTAGCTGATCTGGCCGTCGCGCACAGCGGCGGTGATGCGGGCGTTCTGGTGGCGCAGGCGGGCGTTGTCGGCGGCGCGGTAGGGGTGGTCGGCTTGCCAGCGGGTCTGCGCCTGCGCGCCCGTGGCGGCGAGGCCGAGGGAGCCGACGAGGGTGGCGGCGGCGACCAGGCGGCCGAAGGGGGTCCGGGTCATGGCGTCTGTCCTATGAAATTTCACGACGGCCTCAGATTGGCTGACCCCGGCTGAACGCAGCGCGCCTTCCTGCGTTCAGCCGCGGTTCACGCGCTTGATCCGGGATCGGCCCGGGTCGGTCGTGAGGGAAGCCGCTCCATGATCACCCGGCGAGACGCCCTCTCCACGCTGGCCGCCGCCGCCGCCCTGCCGGCCGCCGCCCGCGCCGCCTCCCCCGCCGCGGCGCGCAACGTGGTGCTCGTGCACGGGCTGTTCGCCGACGGATCGTGCTGGGCCGACGTGATCACCCGGCTGCAGGCGGCGGGCCTGACCTGCACCGCCGTGCAGAACCCGCTCACCTCGCTGGAGGCGTCCGTGGCGGCGACGCGGCGGGTGCTCGCGCGGCAGGACGGGCCGACCGTGCTGGTGGGGCACTCCTTCGCGGGCGTGGTGGTGAGCGAGGTGGGCGTCGACCCGCAGGTCTCCGCCCTCGTCTACGTCGCCGCCCGCGCGCCCGACGCCGGCGAGGACTACGCCGCCCTGGCCGCGCGCTTCCCCACCCCGCCCGCCTCCGCCGGGATCGTCTACGACGGCGACGAGGGCCGGCTGGGCGAGGCGGCCTTCCGGCGCGACTTCGCAGGCGACCTGGAGCCGGCGCGCGCGGGCGTGCTCTACGCCGTGCAGCAGCCGTTCCTGCGCCCGCTGACGGCCGCCCGCACGACGCAGGCCGCGTGGCGGTCGAAGCCGAGCTTCTACGCCGTCTCCGCGCGCGACCGCACCATCGACCCCGACCTGGAGCGGTTCATGGCCAAGCGCATGGGCGCGCGGACGGTGGAGCTTCAGGCGAGCCACCTGTCGCTTGTCTCCCAGCCGGATGCGGTGTCGCGCCTGATCCTGGCCGCCGCAGGGCGCGCCTAGCGCCAGAAGCCGACGGCGGCCTTGGTCTCGGCGATCACCGGCCCGGCGACGGCCCGGGCGCGCTCGGCGCCGTCGCGCAGGATGGCGTCCATGGCCGCCGGGTCGTCCATCAGCTCGCGCATGCGGGCGGTCACGGGGGCGAGCGCGGCCACGGCCACCTCGGCCAGCTCGGGCTTCAAGGCGCCGAAGCCCTTGCCGGCGAAGCGGGCGACCGCGTCCGCCTTCGAAAGGTCGGCCAGGGCGGCGTAGAGGCTGAGCAGGTTGGCGGCCTCCGGGCGGCCCGTCAGCGCCTCCCAGTTGTCGGGCAGGAGGTCGGCGTCGCTCTTGGCGCGCTTGAACTTCCGGGCGATGGCGTCGGCGCCGTCCAACAGGTTGATGCGCGACTGGTCGGAGGGATCGGACTTGCTCATCTTCGCCGCGCCGTCGCGGAGCGACATGACGCGGGGCGCCGGCCCCTCGATCAAGGGGTCGGGCAGAGGGAAGAAGCCGGGGACGGCGAAGTCGGTGTTGAACTTCTGCGCGATGTCGCGGGTCAGCTCCAGGTGCTGCTTCTGGTCCTCGCCCACGGGCACGTCGGTGGCGCGGTAGAGCAGGATGTCGGCCGCCTGCAGCACCGGGTAGGTGTAGAGCCCGACGGACGCCCCCTCCTTGTCCTTGCCGCTCTTGTCCTTGAACTGCGTCATGCGGTCGAGCCAGCCGACGCGCGCCGTGCACTGCAGGATCCAGGCGAGCTCCGCATGGCCGGGCACGGCCGACTGCGGCCAGATCGTCGTGCGCCGCGGGTCCAGGCCGCTGGCGATGTAGGCGGCGGCGATCTCGCGCGTCTGGGCGGCGAGGAGCTTGGGGTCCTGCGGCTGGGTGACCGCGTGCAGGTCGGCGACGAACACGAAGGTGTCCGCCTCGTCCTGCAGGGGGACGAAGCGCTTCAGGGCGCCCAGGTAGTTGCCCAGGTGCAGCGAGCCGGAGGCCTGGATGCCGGACAGGATGCGGCGCGGGCCGGTGTAGGCCGGGGCGTCGGGAACGGGGGCGGTCATGGCCGCGGGCTCTAACCGCGTCGCGTCCGCGGCGAAAGCCTTACGCCGCGGGCGCCTTTGCGGCCGGCGGCCCGCCCCGCCTCACGGCCGCCTTCAGCTCCGCCGCCGTGACCACGCGGAAGGCGAACAGCAGGCCGCCGTAGATCAGCGCGCCCGCGACCGTCACCGCCGCGAGCGCGACCTCCTTGCGGCCCAGGAGGTGCGCCCAGTGGGGGCGTGTGGCGGAGGCGAACGCCATCACCGCCCCCATCGCCGCCGCCGCCGCGACCGTGCGAAGCAGGCGTGAGCGGGCCTGCGGGCTAGGCCGCCACACGCCGCGGCGTCCCAAGGCGTCCTCCATCTGGGCGACGTTGATCCAGCTGGCGAGCGCGGTGGCGGCGGCGACGCCCTCCGCCCCCTGCGCGCCCGCGCCGCCCTCGAAGGCGTGGAACAGCCAGAACAGGCCCGCGCCGCCGAGGATGTTCACCGCCACGCTGACCAGGGCGAAGCGCATGGGGCTCCGCGTGTCCTGCCGGGCGAAGAACACGGGCGACAGGATGCGGATCAGCACGAAGGCCGGGGTGCCCACGCCGTAGAACATCAGCGCGCGGGCGGTCGCCACGGCGTCGCGCGGGTGGAAGGCGCCGCGGGTGAACAGGGCGTCGATCAGGAAGAAGGGCATGCAGGCGAGCGCCGCGGCGGCCGGCAGGGTCAGGGCCATGCCGATCACCACCGCCTCGTCGGTGGCCGCCTGCGCCTCGGCCGCGTCCTCCCGCTGCACGGCGGTGGACAGGCGCGGCAGCAGCGCCACGCCGATGGCGACCCCGACGAGGCCGAGGGGCAGCTGATAGAGGCGGTCGGCGACCGAAAGCCACGTCCGCGCGCCCGCGACGAAGCTGGCCAGGAAGCCGGAGATGAACACGTTCAGCTGCGTGGCGCTGGCCGCCACCGCGCCGGGAACGGCCAGGGCGATCAGCCGGCGGATGTCGGGCGTCAGCCGCGGCAGGCGCACGTCCACGCGCGCGCCCGAGCGCCGCACGCCCCACCACAGCAGCGCCGCCTGCGCCACGCCCGAGGCCACCGCGCCCCAGGCGGCGGCCGTCGCGGCCCCCGCCGGCGTGGTGCGCCCCCACACGGCGACCAGGGTGCCGAGGTTGAGCAGCGACGGCGCCAGGGCGGAGAAGATGAAGCGCCCGCGCGCGTTCAGCACGCCCGACAGGTGGGCGTACACCGCCATGCACGGCAGGTAGGGCATGGTGATCTGCGTCAGCGTCACCGCCAGCTTGAACTTGACGGGGTCGTGCGCGAAGCCCGGCGCGATCAGGAACATCAGCCACGGCATGGTCAGCTCGGCCGCCAGCGTCAGCACGATGGTGGCCGCGGCGAGCGTCGCCATGGCGTCGGCGGCGAGGATGTCGGCCACCTCCTCCCCGTCCGTCGCGAGGGACTTGGAGTAGGCGGGCACGAAGGCCGCCGCGAAGGCGCCCTCGGCGAAGAAGCGGCGGAACAGGTTGGGGAAGGCGAGCGCCGTGTTCCACGCGTCCGCCGCCACCGACGACGACGCGCCCAGCACCGCGGTGACGACGAGGTCGCGTCCGAAGCCCAGGAAGCGGCTGACCAGGGTCAGCCCCGAGTAGATGGCCGAGGAGCGCATCATCCCGCCGCTTCCCGAGCGGGCGGCCAGCACCGGCGCTACGGCGCCCTCCGCGATCGGATCGTCGGCGGCGGGCGAGTCGACGGCCGGCGCGTCGGGCGGCGGCGAGGCGGGGCCGGTGGAGCTCACCCAGCGGGGGTAGCGGGAAACGGGGAGGCCGTCACCCGCCGCCGCGTGCGGCCCTCAGCGCTTCTCGAAGGCGGCGCTGATCGTGACCTGCACCTCGTCGCCGACCAGGGGCACGTACTTGGTCACGCCGAAGTCGCTGCGGCGCAGGGCGCCCGTCCCTTGGAAGCCCACGGTGTAGGCCTTGCTCAGCGGGTTGGTCCCCGCGCCGTTGAAGGTCGCGTGCAGGGTCAGCGGGCGCGTCACGCCGTGCAGGGTGAAGTCACCCGTGACGTCCGCCCGGCCGGGGCCGGTGGGCGTCACCCGCGTCGAGCGGAAGGTGATGGTGGGGAACTTGGCGGCGTCAAGCCACGTCGGGTCGCGCAGCTCGCCGTCCAGCTTGGCGTTGGTCGTCGACACGGACGCGGTCTGCACCGTGACGTCCACCTTGTCGGCGGCCGGGGCGCCGGCCTGCACCGTCAGCACGCCCGCGGCCTGGGTGAAGTCGCCGTACCAGGTGGTGAAGCCCATGTGCGACACGGCGAAGGTGATGCGCGTGTGCGCGGGCTCGACCACGTAGCCGCCGCCCTGCACGGCGGCGGGATCGGCGTCGGCGGGCGACTGGGCGGCGGCGGGCGCGGCGAGGACCGCGGCCAGCGCGGCGGCGGCGAGAAAGCGCGGGGTCATGCGGTGAGGCTCCTGAAGCTGAGCCGACATATCCTCCAGCGGAGCCGCATTTGCAACAGTCTCGGTTGCGATGAGCTCAGCGGGCGGCGCTGGCGCGCGCGCGGGGCAAACGGCGCGACGGCGGCTCGGCGGGGCCGGCCACGGCGGCGGCGAGGGCCGCCTCCAGCGTCGCGATGCGGTCGGGATCGACCAGCTTCGCCCCGCCGTCGACGGTGACGTAGAAGGCGTCCACCGCGCGCTCGCCATAGGTCTCCACGTGGGCGGAGCCGACGTGGAGACCGGCTCGGCTGAACGCGCGGCCCAGCGCCTCCAGCAGGCCCGGGCGGTCACGGCCGGAGACCTCCACCACCGTGGCCGTCTCGCTGGCGGCGTTGTGGACGGTGACGGAGGCGGCCACGGCGAAGGCGTCCGCCCTGGCCGAGCCGACTCGGCGCGCCGGCGGCTCCCGCCTCGCCTCGCCCCGGGCCGCGGCCTCCAGCGAGGCGGCGAGCCGGGCGAGGGCGCCCGGCGCGTCCGTGCCGAAGGGGCGGCCCTGCGCGTCCTGCAGCAGGAACACGTCCAGCGCCTCGCCGGCGGCGGAGGTGTGGACGCGCGCGCCCACCACGCCCGCCCCGGCGGCGGCGAGGGCGGCCGCCAAGTCGGCGAACAACCCCGGCCGGTCGCCCGCCACCACGGACGCCTCCGCGGCGAAGCCGTCGGCCAGGGGCTCGACACAAGCCGCGGCCCCGCCCTCCGCGGCGGCGCGGGCGGAGAGCGCGAGGTGGGCGGCGTGCTCGTCGGCGGAGAAGGCGGTGAAGTAGGCGTCCTCCAGCCCGGCCGCCCAGGCGGCCACGTGGGCGCGTCGCCCTACGTCCGCGGCGTCGGTCAGGGCGTCGCGGGCGGCGGCGGCGCGGGCGGCCTGCGCCTCGCGCACGTGCAGGACCGGGTCGGCCCCGCGGCCGCCGCGGAACACGGCCTCCGTCGCGCCGTAGAGCTCGCGCAGGAGCTGGCCCTTCCAGCCGTTCCACACGCCGGGGCCCACGGCGCGGATGTCGGCCACCGTGAGCACCAGCAGGGTGCGCAGCCGCTCGGGCGTCTGCACCAGGCGGGCGAAGGCGGCCACGGTGGAGGGGTCGGAGATGTCGCGCTTCTGGGCGTAGTCGCTCATGGCCAGGTGGTTCTCCACCAGCCAGCCGACCTGCTCGACGCGCTCGGGGGCGAGCCCCAGGCGCGCGGCGGCCGTGCGGGCGTTGACGGCGCCCGCACGCTCCTGCCCGCCCTCGCCGCCCTTGCCGGTGTCGTGGAGCAGCATGGCGAGGAACAGCGCCTCGTGGTCGGCGATGCGCGGCCACACCTGCGAGCAGAGCGGGTGCTCGCCCGCATGGCGGCCGCGGGCGATGTCGGCGATCACGCCCACCGCGTGCAGGGTGTGCTCGTCCACCGTGTAGGAGTGGTACATGTTGAACTGCATCTGACCGACGATGCGGCCCCACTCGGGCAGGTAGCGGCCGAGCAGGCCGCTCTCGTTCATCAGCGTCAGGGTGCGGCAGGTCTCGCGGCCCCGCGCCAGGACGTCGAGGAAGGCCGCTGCGGCGAGCGGCGAGCGGCGCAGGCGGGGACCGATCAGGCCCAGCGAGCGGGTCACCGCCGCGAAGGCGTCGGGGTGCAGGTCCAGGTCGCGGCGGTCGGCCTCGCCGAACAGGCGCACCAGCGTCACCGGGTCGCGGGCGAACACCTCCGGCCCGTCCACGTCGAGCCGGCCGTCCACCTCGTGCAGGCCGCCGCCCAGGGCGACGCGCTTGGGCGCCCCCGCGCGTGGGAAGAAGCGGCTGAGCCCCGTGGAGCGCGGCTTGGCGTGCTCGGCCTCCAGCTTGGCGCAATAGGTGCGCGTCAAGCTCCCCACCTCGCGCGCCGTGAGGAAGTAGCGGCGCATGAAGCGCTCCACGGCCGGCTCGCCGCCGGTCTCGGAACGGGTGCTCACCCGGTCGCCGAAGCCCATGCGCCGCGCCACCTCCGGCTGCACGTCGAAGGAGAGGCGCTCGTCCGCGCGGCCCATCGTCCAGTGCAGGTGGTGGCGCACGGCCCACAGGAAGTCGGACGCGCGGAGGAACGCCTTCAGCTCCGTGTGGGTGAAGGCGTCCAGCCGCACGGCCCCGCCGGGCTCGGCGGGCGGGTGGAGGTACTGGGCGATCCAGTAGAGGGTGTGCAGGTCGCGCAGGCCCCCCTTGCCCTCCTTCACGTTGGGCTCGACGAGGTAGCGGCTCATGCCGGCGCGGGCGTGGCGCTCGTCGCGCTCGGCCAGCTTGGCGGCGACGAAGGCGGCGGCGGTGCCCTCCGCCACCTCCTTGCGGAAGCGCCGTCCCAGCTCCTGCGAGAGCGGGGCGTCGCCGCAGAGGTGGCGTCCCTCCAGCAGGGAGGTGCGGATGGTCATGTCCTCGCGGGCGAGGCGGACGCACTCCTCCACCGAGCGGCTGGCGTGGCCGACTTTGAACCCCAGGTCCCATAGGGCGTAGAGCATGAACTCGACCACGCTCTCCCCGTGGCCCGTGCTCTTCCAGCGGCGCAGGAACAACAGGTCGAGGTCGCTGAAGGGCGCGAGCGTGCCGCGGCCGTAGCCGCCGACGGCCACCACCGACAGGCGCTCGCCCTCCGTCGGGTTGCGCGCCCGGTGCACGTGGACGGTGGTGAAGGCGTGCAGCGCGCCGACCACCTCGTCGGTGACGCGCGACAGCAGGCGCGCCGTCTCGATGCCGCCGGCGCCCTCCTCCAGCCGCTCCTTGGCGATCATGCGGCCCCGGAACAGGGCGCCTTTGAGCAGCTCGATCGCGCGGGCTCTGACGGCGGACGGGTCGCCCGCGCCGTCGTGCGCGGCCGCCGTGAGCTGGGCGCGCAGCCGGGCGCCGTCGACCACGTGCTCGATGCGGATGGGGCGGGGCGCGGTCATGGCTGGAGGATGAGGCTAGGACCCCGCGTCGGCGGGGGGAAGGCGCCCGCTCAGGCGGTGACCACCGCCCCCGCCTCCACGCGCACGGGCCAGGGGCGCAGGGCGCGGCCGACGCACGGCCCGGCGACGCACACGCCGTCGTCCGGCCGGAACAGGGCGCCGTGGTTGAAGCACATGACGTAGTCGCCCCGGCGGGTGAGGTAGCGGTCCGGCTCGGAGGAGAGCGGCGCGCCCACGTGAGGGCAGCTGTCGACGAAGCCGGTCACCGCGGCGCCGCGGCGCACGACCACGCCCCGGAACGGGCGTGCGTCCTCCTCCGCCGCCGGCGCGGGCGGGTCGAAGCGGAAGCCGCGGGCGCCAGGGTCGGGCAGGTCGTCCAGGGCGCACAGGCGCTCGCCGGCGGGCGGCCGCGCGCCGCTCACCGGGTCTCGTCGACGGGGGCGAAGCCGCCCATCACCCGCCGCCAGGGGTCCAGGCTCACGGAGGCGAACAGGCCGGCGAGGGCGTAGGGATCCCCGTCGGCCAGGACGCGGGCGGCCGCCAGGTCCTGCGCCTCCAGGATCGCGAGCGAGCCCACCGAGCGCCTCTCGCCGTCCAGCCACGGGCCGAGCAGCCGCACGGCCGCGCCCAGCCCGGCGAAGTAGGCGAGGTGGGCCTCGCGCGTGCGGGCGCGCAGGTCGAAGCTCGCCGGCTTGTCGCGGCAGCTGACGGTGAAAAGGGGCATCAGCCGGCCTCCGTCCTCAGCGGCCGCGAGAGCAGGGCGTCGATGGCGCCCTGCACGTCGGCTTCGCCCGCGAGCACGGCGGCCACCGCCTCGCAGATCGGCAGGTCCACGCCCGTGCGCCGGCCCAGCGCGGTGACGGCCGGGGCGCTCGCCACGCCCTCGGCCACCGACAGCTTGCCGCAGAGCGCCGCCGCCAGGGTCTCGCCGCGGCCGAGCGCCAGGCCCACGCTCATGTTGCGCGACTGCGGCGAGG
>CAXTCO010000027.1:0-16031 GCA_964242255.1 uncultured Caulobacteraceae bacterium
CCGCCGGACGGGGCGCCGGCCGCGCCCGGCGCGGCCGCGCTCCGGGCCGGAGCGGGCGTGACGAGCGCCGCGGCGGCGACACACCCGAGCAGGATCTCGAGACGCAATCCATCCTCCCTCGTTCAGCCCGTCTGTCGCGGGCTTGCACACCGCCCAGCCTGCCCACCGGCGAAGCCTTGGCGAGGACGCTTTAGCTCCGGCGGGGGGACAATCCCGCTCAGTCCATGGCGGCCCCGAGCCGCCCGCGACCTCCGGGCGGCCGTCTCGGCGGCGGCGGCTTCAGGTCACCTCGCCGGAGCGCACCTTTCCTGCTTCCCCAGGCGCGGCGCGGGCCGCTAAAGCCGAGCTCAGGTTCTGCGTCGGAAGGGGGATCGGATGCGGTCGACAATGTGCGCCTTGGTGTCGGCGCTGGCGGCGGCCGTGCTGTCCGCCCGAGCGGCCGAGGCGGCCGAGCCCTTGCGCATCGGCATGGTGCCCGATGCGGGCGCCACCCAGGTGTCGGTGCAGGAGAAGGGCCCGCTGCAGGCCTACCTGGAGCACGCCCTGGGGCGGCCGGTGCGGCTGGTGATCCCGACCAGCTACAACGCGACGGTGGAGGGGATCGGCAACGGCTCGCTGGACGTCGCCTACTTCGGGGGCCTGACCTATGTGAAGGCGCACGCCCGCTACGGCGCCGCGCCGCTGGTGCAGCGCGACGTCGACAAGCGGTTCCACAGCCTGTTCATCACGCGCGAGGGGTCGGGGATCACCTCGCTCAAGCATCTGGCCGGGAAGACCTTCTGCTTCGGCGACATCAACTCCACTAGCGGCCACCTCTACCCCGTGCTGGCGTTGACGCGGGCGGGCGTGTCGCCGCAGACGGGGCTGAAGTCGTTCCGCTACACGGGCAGCCACCCCGCGACGGCCCAGGCCGTGGCGGCCGGGGCCTGCGACGCGGGCGCCCTGGACGAGACGGTCTACAGGTCGCTCGTCGCCGACGGGAAGCTGCCGGGCGCCAAGCTGAAGGTGATCTTCACCACCCCGCCCTTCGCCGACTACGTGTGGGCGTCGCGCAAGGAGCTGAAGCCGGCCGACGGGCGGGCCTTCGCCGACGCCCTGCTCAAGCTGCAGCCCGGGCGCGACGACGCGGTGCTCTCGATCCTGCGCGGTTCGCACTACGTGCGCGCCGACGACGCCGAGTACGGCGACGTGGTCCGCACGGCCAAGGAACTCGGGCTGCTGTGACGGACGGCCCCGCCCGCCCCCCAGGGGCGGCGCTGCTGAGGCTGACGGGGGTGTCCGCCGCGCCGGCCGAGGGCGCCCCCGCCGCCGTCTCAGGAGTGGACCTGGAGGTCGCGGCCGGCGAGCGCGTGGCGCTCGTCGGCCCCAGCGGCGCGGGCAAGACCACGCTGCTGCGCACGCTCAACGGCCGGCTGCGGCCGCGGGCGGGGACGGTCGTGTTCGAGGGGCGGGACCTGGCGCAGCTGAGGGGCCGCGACCTGCGCCGCGCGCGCTCGCACATCGGCCTGATCTCGCAGAAGCACGACCTCGTCGACACGCTGCGCGTCGACAAGAACGTCATGGCGGGCGCCCTCGGCCGTTGGTCCACGGCCCGGGCGCTGCGCTTCCTGGTCTGGTCGCGGCCGGAGGAGCTGCGGGAGGCGGAGGCCGCCTTGGCCGCCGTCGGCCTCGCCTCCAAGCTGAAGGCCCCCACCTCCGCCCTGTCCGGCGGCCAGCAGCAGCGCGTGGCGGTCGCGCGCGCCCTTGTGCAGGCTCCGCGCCTGCTGCTCGCCGACGAGCCGGTGGCCTCCCTCGATCCCTGCGCCGCCGTCGAGGTGCTGGAGCTCCTGAAGGGGCTGACGCAGGCGCGGGGTGTGGCGCTGGTCTGCTCGCTGCACCAGCCGCAGCTCGCCGCCCGCTTCTTCGACCGCGTGGTGGAGGTGCGCGAGGGGCGGCTCACGGAGGCGCCTCCCGCGGCCGCCCCGGCGACGACCCGGTCGTCCGCGGCGGCGGGCTGACCGCGGCGCCGCATGGACCGCGCCGTCCAGCTCCTGCTGTCGTTCTTCCCGCCCGTCCTGACGCCGGGCTACCTCGTGGCGCTGGGCGGGCCGGTGCTGGAGACGCTGGGCCTGACCTTCGGGGCCATGCTGGTCGCCTTCGCGGTGAGCCTGCCGCTCGGGGTCGTGGCGGGTTTGCGCCTGCCCGGCTCGCGGGCGCTCCTGGCGGCGCTGGCGGCCGTGCGCTCCCTGCCTGACCTGACGCTGGCGATCCTGTGCGTGATCCTGTTCGGCGTCGGGCCGGGCGCGGGCCTGATCGCGCTGGCGATCTACTACAGCGCCGCCTGCGCCAAGATCTTCGCCGACATCCTGCGCACGGCCCCCCGCGCGCCGCTGGAGGCCCTGTCCGCGACCGGGGCCGGCCGGCTTCAGACCGCGATATTCGGCCTCCTGCCGCTCCGGCGCGACGACCTCCTCACCTACGGCGCCTTCGAGTTCGAGAGCGCGCTGCGCGCCTCCGTGGTGATCGGGGCGGTGGGGGGCGGCGGGATCGGGACGGAGCTGGTCGGCTCGCTGGCGGGCTTCGACTTCCGCCGCGTGACGACGCAGCTTCTGGTGCTGGTGGCGCTCGTGGCGGGGCTGGACCGGGCGGCGGAGGCGCTGAAGCGCCGGCCGCGGTGGCTGGTCGGCCTGGTCCCCCTGGGCGCCCTCGCCCTGTGGGTCTACGCGCCGCGCCTGTTCGCGGCCGGTCACGCCGCCCAGGTGGCGGGCGAGATGCTGCCTCCCCGCCTCACCGGCGCGGAATGGGCCGAGCTGCCGCAGCGCATCTGGGAGACGGTGTGGATGGCGCTCGCGGGCACCGCCGGCGCGGTCCTCGTCGCCCTGCCCGCCGGGGCGGCCGCGGCGCGGGGCCTGTCTCCGCCCTGGCTGCGCTGGCCCGTGCGCCGCGTGATGGAGGTGATGCGGACCGTGCCGGAGGTGGTCTGGGGGCTCGTGCTGATCGCCCTGGCCGGCGTGGGCCCGCTCGCCGGCGCCTGGGCGCTCGGCCTGCACTCGGCGGGCGGCCTCTCGCGCCTGTTCGCCGACAGCCTGGACAACGCGCCCCGCGATCCGCAGGCCGCCGTCGCCGCCACCGGCGCCCCGCCCTGGCTGGTGGGCGCCTACGCCACCCTGCCCCTCGCGCTGGCGCCGATCGCAGCCCACGCCCTGTTCCGCCTGGAGTGGAACCTGCGCATGGCCACGGTGCTGGGGCTGATCGGGGCCGGCGGCGTCGGCCAGGCGCTCTACAACGCCCAGCAGCTGTTCTTCTACGACCGGATGGCCGCCTATGTGGGCGTCACCTGGCTGATCGTGGCGCTGGTCGACGTCGCCAGCGGGCGGCTGCGCCGCCGCTACGGCCTCGTCCAGGCCCCGCCATGACCTGTCCCCCGTCGTCGTGGGCCGCCTCGTCGTCCCGCCGACGCCGGCGAGCTCCCGCCCCGCGCGAAGGGGTTCGCACCGGAGGGCGGAGCGGACGCCGCCGCTCCCGCTCCCGCCCCCGCCATGACGCGTCCCGGCTTGACGGTCCGCCGCGGGGCGCCCCCTGTACGACGGCTTCCTGTGCGTCGGGCCGCGTCCCGCGCTAGATGGGCGGCCGTGACGGAGCGAGGATCCTGATGGCCAGGGCGGGGGCGAACTGGGTGAGCCGCCACGCGACGGAGTTCCTGATCCGGCGGCTCCCGCGTCGCCGGCCGCCGCTCGCGGTCCGGGTCGCGGCGGCCGTGGTCGTCGCCCTGCTCACCGGGGTCGCGCGCGCCGTGCTCCCGATCGACCAGGCGCCCTACCTGCTGTTCCTGCCGTCCGTTCTCGTGACGAGCCTGTGGCTGGGCCTCACCGCCGCGCTCGTCTGCATCAGCGTGTCGCTGCTCCTGGCGACGGGGCTGTTCATGGGCGCCCCCTTCAGCTTCATCCACTCGTCCGGGCAGGTCGGGCGCACGATCCTCTACCTTGTCGTCTCCGTGGCCATCGCCGTGGTGGCGGACGTGGTGCGGCAGACGATCCTGCGCCTCGACGGGGAGCTGCACCGCCGCGCGGAGCTGGAGGCGCTGGCCGCCGAGAGCCGGCGGGGCGCGGCGGGCGCCGAGGCGCGCTACAAGACGCTGTTCGAGGCGATGGACGCCGGTTTCTGCGTCCTGGAGCTGAAGTTCGACGAGGCCGACCGCGCCGTCGACTACCGCCACGTCGAGATCAATCCCGCCTTCGAGCGCCAGACGGGCCTCAAGGACCACCTGGACATCTGGGTCCGCGACGCCTTGCCGGGCCTGGAGGAGCACTGGTTCGACATCTACGGCGAGGTCGCCCTGACCGGCCGCGCCGTCCGCTTCGAGCACCGGGCGGGACCTCTGGCGCGCTGGTTCGACGTCCACGCCTTCCGCACGGGCGCGCCGGAGGAGCGGCGGGTGGCGGTGCTGTTCACCGACGTCACCGAGCGCAAGCGGGCGGACGACCAGCTCCGCAAGCTGAACGAGACGCTGGAGTTCCAGGTCGCCGCCCGCACCGCGGAGCTGCGGTTCCACCGCGACATCATCGAGGCCACCGCCTCGCCCATCTGCGCCTTCGACACGGACTTGCGGCTGATCGCCTTCAACGCGGCGCACAACGACGAATTCCGGCGGGTGAACGGCTTCGACAGCCGGCTGGGCGACGTCTTCCCCGACCTGTTCATCGCCGAGCAGCGGCCCGTGATGCGCGCGCTGATGGCCCGCGCCCTCGCGGGCGAGCGCTTCACCGTCGTCGAGACGTTCGGCCGGCCGGAACTCGGCCAGCCCCTGTGGGAGATCCACTACACGCCGCTCCGCGACGAGGGCGGCGCGGTGATCGGCGCCTTCCACCTCGCCGCCGACATCTCCGAGCGCGTGCGGGCCGAGGCCGAGCTGGCCGGCGCCCAGGAGGCCCTGCGGCAGAGCCAGAAGATGGAGGCGATGGGCAGCCTCACCGGCGGTGTCGCCCACGACTTCAACAACCTGCTCACGCCGATCATCGGCTCGCTCGACCTCCTGGAGCGCAAGGGCCTGGGCGGCGAGCGCGAGCGGCGGCTGATCCACGGCGCCCTGCAGTCGGCGGAGCGCGCCAAGACGCTGGTGCAGCGCTTGCTGGCCTTCGCGCGCCGCCAGCCGCTGCGGACGGAGGCGGTGGACGTGGCGGCCCTGGTGGCGGGCATGGCCGACCTGGTCGCCAGCACCTCGGGCCCCACCGTGCAGGTGGGCATCGACGTCGAGCCCGGCCTGCCGACCGCCCTGGCGGACGCCAACCAGGTCGAGATGGCGATCCTCAACCTGGCGGTGAACGCCCGTGACGCCATGCCGGACGGCGGCCGGCTGACCCTGTCCGCGGCGGCCGAGACGGCCGACGCCGCCCACCGCGCCGGCCTCAGGCCAGGCCCCTACGTGCGCCTGTCCGTCGCCGACTCGGGCACGGGCATGGACGAGGCGACGCTGCAGCGCGCCGTCGAGCCGTTCTTCAGCACCAAGGGCGTGGGCAAGGGCACGGGTCTCGGCCTGTCGATGGTGCACGGGCTGGCGGCCCAGCTCGGCGGCGGCCTCGCCCTCTCCAGCCGGCCCGGCCTGGGCACCCGCGTCGAGCTGTGGCTCCCCGCGGGCGGGGAGGCCGCCGTCGCGGGCGAGAGGCGCGCCTCCACCGACACCCCCCCGCGTTCCGGCGTGGTGCTGCTGGTGGACGACGAGGAGGCGGTGCGCGCGTCGACGGCGGACATGCTCACGGAGCTGGGCTACGCGGTGGTCGAGGCGGCCTCCGCCGAGGAGGCGCTGCGGCTGTTCGACGGCGGCCTGTCGCCCGACCTCCTGGTCACCGACCACCTGATGCCCGGCATGACCGGCGCCGAGCTGATCCGCCACGTCGGCGCCGCGAGGAAGCTGCCGGCGCTCGTCGTCTCGGGATATGCCGAGGTCGAGGCCGTCGCGCCCGACCTGCCGCGCCTCGCCAAGCCCTTCCGGCGGGCGGACCTCGCCGCGGCGATCAGGAGCCTCGCCGGCTCGGCGATCGGGTGAACGGGCCGAGGCTCCTCACGGGGATGGGCGTCGAGGACTGCCCTGCGGCCGCCGGCCACCCTCGCGCGCGCCGCCGCCCGTCGCGCCCGAGCGGCGGTCGTGGGGCGGCGGCGACGCCGTGTCGTCCGTGCGGTCGCGGTCCGGCAGGCGGTGGTCGGGGTCGACCGTCGCCCGCAGGATCGCGGGGCCTCCGGCCGTGGCCAGCACGACGCGGCCGCGCTGGATCCAGGTCTCCACGGGCAGGGCTATGCGGCGCTTGGAGCCGTCGGCGTAGGCCACCTCCACCACGCTCGGCATCACCAGCTTATCGCGCGTCTCCACCGTGACGAGGGCGCCCTTGGCGGGGTCGCCGTCCACGTAGGCGACGCCGGCGACGGCGAGGTCGAGCCGCCAGTTGTTCAGGTACCAGCCGCGCCACCACCAGCCGAGGTCTTCGCCCCCCTCGCTCTCCATGGCGCGGAAGAAGTCGCTCGGCTTGGGGTGCTTGAACGCCCAGTCGGCGATGAACTTGCGGAACGCCGGGTCGAACCGCTCGGGCCCCAGGATCACGTCGCGCAGCAGCGTCAGTCCGAGGGCGGACTTGAAGTAGGTCACGGGATGCCGGTACGCCTCGACGATCGTGTCGGCCCGGCTGAGGATGGGTGGGGCCTTCGGGTCCGCCAGCAGGCGCAGGATCTCGTCGACCGGGTTCCCGCCGCCCTCGGCGTACTCGCTGTCGCGCTTGGGGCCGTAGACGCCGCCTTTGAAGTCGTCGCTCTCGAAGGTGTCGATGAAGGTGTTGAAGCCCTCGTCCATCCAGGCGTCGCGCCGCTCGTCGAAGCCCACCGTCATCGGGAACCAGGTGTGGCCGATCTCGTGCGCGGTGACCCAGAAGAGCTCCTTGCCCTTCTCGTCGGTCCCGTCGAAGGCGAGGCCCGGGTACTCCATGCCCGTGGAGCCGCCGGCCACGTTCACCGCCGTGGGATAGGGATAGACGTACCAGCGCCTTGAGAAGTGCTCGACGGCGTCCTTCAGGTACTCGGTGGAGCGGCCCCAGGCCGCGTCGCCGGCGCTCTCCACCGGGTAGACGCTCTCGGCCAAGGCGGTCCGCCCCCCCGGCAGGTCGATGCGCGCGGCGTCCCACACGAAGGCGCGGCTGGCGCTCCACGCCACGTCGCGCGTGTTGCGCATGCGGAAGCGCCAGGTGCGCTCGCCCTTGGGCGGCGGCGTGGCGGCCACGTCCTGCGCCGAACGGATCGTCACGGTGGCGTCGCTGGCCGCGGCCCGCGCCAGCCGCTCGCGCTCGGGCGCGGAGAGCACCTCGGCCGCGTTCACCAGCTCGCCCGAGCCGGTCACCGTCATGTCCGCGGGAACGGTCAGGGCGTAGGTGAAGTCGCCGTAGTCCAGGTAGAACTCCTGGTCGAGGTAGGGCAGCGTGTCCCACCCGTGCACGTCGTCGTAGACGGCCATGCGCGGGTACCACTGGGCCATGTCGAAGATCGGCCCGTTCTTGGTGTCGACCCACGACGTGCGGCCGCCCCAGCTCCCCGGCACGGTGTAGTGGTAGGCGATCTGCAGCCTGACTTTGCCGCCGGGCTTCAGCGGCGCGCGCAGCCGCACCTGCAGCCGGGTGTCGGAGACGGTCGTCGCGGCGGGCGCGGCCTCGCCCTCCACCTCCACGCGGTCGAGCACGAAGCCTTCGGTGAAGTGGTCGCGGATGCGGCGGTCGCTGGCGACGGCGCCGCGGGCGTCCTGCCGGTAGACGTTCTGCTCCAGGTTCATCCACAGGCTGGCGAGCGCGTCGGGGCTGTTGTTGGCGTAGGTGACCGTCTCCTCCGCCGTCAGCGTCTTGGCGGCGTCGTCGAGCCGGGCGCGGATGTCGTAGTCGGCGCGGTTGGTCCAGTAGTCCGGCCCGGGCGCGCCGTCCGCCGAGCGGTAGCGGTTGACCGGCCCCGGCAGCGTCAGGGGCGCGAAGGTCTCGCGCGGATCGTACGCCGAGACCGGCGGAGCGGGTGCGGCGGCCGACTTCAGCGAAGGAGGCGAGGGCGGCGAAGACTCGGCTTCGTCGGGCGTGGGGGCGGGAGAGGCGGTCTGGAGGGCGGCCGTCAGGGCCGCCGCGGTCAGGAGCATCATGTCGGTCAGGTCCGCGCCCGCATCGCGCGGGAGGGACGCGACGCTATACCGACGCCCGCGGCGCACCAAGGCGACAGGATGACCTGCAACGGGCCGGGACGCGGCGGGACAGGTCGCCGCACCCACCCGCCGGCGTGGCGGAGGTCGGGCCCCGTCGGAGAAGGGGGCGGGACGGGGATCGGCCCGACGCGCACCGGCATCCCGCGCCGCGTCGGCGCCCAGGCCCGGGCGCCCTCCGTGCGCGCGCCGGCGCGACTTGCGGACGGACAAGCTTGGCCTTAATCACCGCCCCGACGCAGGCCGTTCCGGCCTTCAGAGCGGCTGCGGCGAAAACAGGACGTCCGTGCGATCTCTAGAAGTCGTCCAGAGCGGCGTGGGGCCGTCGGCCTACGAGCTCTGGCGGGAAGAGGCGTTGACGCCGAAGCTGTTCGACGTCGAAGTCGATCTGGACACCTTCAAAAACACCTTCGACCGTTGGTGGCTGGGCGACATCCCGCTGATCTCGTTCGATCAGGGCGGAGCGGTCTACTCGCGGTCGTCGGCGAGAGCTCGCGCCGACGGCGCCGATGCGCTGTGGGTCCAGACGGTGGAGACCGGCGCGATCCACGCCTGGTCGCCCGACCGCACCGTCCACGTCACCGCGAACATGTCCGCCGTGTGCGACCTCGGCCGGCCCGTGCGGCAGCAGACCTTTGCGGGCTCCGGCCGCCTCGTGGTGCTCCCCCGCGCGGCTTTCGGCGGCGCCGACCTGGACGACATCCACGGGGCGGCGGCGAGCGGTTCGCGGCACGCCATCCTCTCCGACCATCTGCGGTGGCTGTCGGAAGCGCCGGCGCCCGCGTCCGCCGCGGCGGTGGAGGACCGGGTCGCGTCCTCCCTGGCGGCGGTGGTCCTGGCTTGCGTGGGTGCGCCCGCGAAGGTCCCCGAAGCCGCCGTCGGGGCGCTCACCCGCGCCACCTCGAGGCGTGCGGCGGCCTGCATCGACCGGCGGCTCGGCGACGGCGGCCTGAACGCCGCCGAGGTCGCGCGCGAGATCGGCGTGTCCAGGGCGACGCTTTATCGGGCCTGCTCCGAAGCGGGGGGCGTGGACGCCCTGATCTGGGAGCGGCGCCTGCAGGCCGTGCGCGCCGCGCTCAGCGACCCGCGGGAGGTCGGTCGCCTCAAGGATGTCGCGGCGCGGTTCGGCTTCGGGAACGCGTCGCACTTCTCCAGCCGGTTCAAGGAGCGGTTCGGGTTCAGTCCGAGCAACCTGCGCCCCTTCTGACGCGCGGCGCGGCCTCCGCCGCTCGCCGCGGGCTTCACACGGCCGTAAGCGGGCCGGGTCACGATGCCTGCGTCGCAGACCCAGAGGAAAAGCTCCGGATGCAGAGCGCCTACGTCGAGCAGATCCCCGCCGGAGCGAAGCCGCCGCAAGCGTCCCCGCCCGTGCTGAAGATCGTCCCCGACGCCGCGCCGGGGCCTCAGCGACCTGCGCCCCCGGGGCTCTACGTCCAGGTGGCGGCCGTGACGGGGCAGCAGCAGGCGTTGCAGGCGGGCCTCGACCTCGCCCAGCGCCTGGGGCCGGACCGTCCCGCCTTCATCAGGGGCGTGGGCGCGGTCGTGGACGGGCGGCCCCGCATCCGCATGTTCGCCGGGCCGTTCGCCGGCGCGGCCGCGGCCAGCCGCTTCTGCGCGCTCGCGATCCCCGACCAGGCCTGCACGGAACAGGTCTTCCCGCCCGCGTCGGCGGTTCACGCCGCGCCGTCTCAAAGAAGAGGCCCGACGAGCGCCGGGCCTCGAGGTGAGGGAGACTAGTCGTACGATCCCGCGATCAGACGGTGCGAACGCCCGTCCAGGTTGCGTGAGGGATGTGCATCGCAGCGGCTGAAGAACAGGTGAATGAGCCGACGCCGCGGTCACCCGACGTCAACCTTGATCGTTAGGGATCGTGGAAGGCGCCGCATGGGATCGTCTTCCCTGACAAGGACCCGACGCTCACATGCCCAGCCCTCGCCTCCTGCTCGCCAC
The DNA here is from genome assembly GCA_964242255.1 of uncultured Caulobacteraceae bacterium. Classification (GTDB taxonomy): domain Bacteria; phylum Pseudomonadota; class Alphaproteobacteria; order Caulobacterales; family Caulobacteraceae; genus JASLDZ01. The sequence goes on from CAXTCO010000027.1 coordinate 10,142, forward strand.
CCTGCTTTGCGCAGTCCCGTTGATCGCCCACGCGGAAGCGGGCGTGGGCGTCGATCAGGTGGGCGCCGCGAGCCCGAACAGCCTCACGCTGACGCAGGACGACGTCTCCAGCGTCGTCTCGGCCGCACAGGTCGGCGAGGCCGACGTGGCGACGGTCGTCCAGCAGGGCGGCGGCCACGTGTCGGACCTTCAGCAACAGGGGTCCGGCGACCTGGCCGACGTCACCCAGTCGGGCGCGGGTCAGCTGCTGCGGCTGCTGCAGCAGGGCTCCACGGACACCGCGACGATCCTGCAGCAGGGCCAGGGCCACACCCTCGACCTGACCCAGAGCGGCGACGGGGACCGAGCCGAGGTCACGCAGTCCGGCGTCGGCCAGACCGCGACCCTGCTCCAGCAGGGACCGGCGCAAACGGCTCTCCTGATCCAGACCGGCCGTCTCAACGTGGCCTCGATCAGCCAAAGCGCTCCGAACGCCTGGGCGTCCGTCAGCCAGTCGGGGTCCGGCAATGTCGCCAGGATCGTCCAGGGCGCCGCGGCGCACAGTTGAGATCGTCGAGGTCGCCGCTCCCGAAGGCGCGGCCGCCTTGCGCCGGACCGGGTCGCATCGGGAATGGGCCGTCGACGCCCCTCAGGAACTTGATCGAGCGGCGCCGCTTATCCAGCCAACCGGTTCCGGGTGTTCGCACCACCCGACGGGTCGGGCATAGAACAGTCTCCCAAAGTCTAAACTGGCCCGGCTTCGGTCGGGCCTTCTGCTGTCGGCTGACTACGGGATGCGGATCCGGCTGAGGCCGGCCGACATCGGTGGGACCCGCCGCAGCGGTTCGAGCGGCGCGCGGGCCGGGTCGATCACGCCGCGCAGCCTCTGCGGCCCGCCGCGTTCGGCGGCGACGCCCAATTCGGGCGGAATCGCGTCAATCCGCCACGCTCCACGGTTCACTTTGAGACGCTCAGCCACTGCGCGCCGCCCCCGCCGGGGATAGAGAAGCGTCGTTCCGAACGCGTCGGGCGTCGAACGTCCGCGACCGGACGCCCCGGCGTCGTCGGAGCAGAAGCGCAAGAGAAGGATACGATCGTCGCGCCGCCCGCGCCGGCAGAATTGAGACGCACGGCAAAGCCCGTCCCGAACAGGCGAGTGGAGATTTCCCATCCACCCCAAGGGGCGGGTCATGGCTGGCGTCCGGCACACCTCTTGCTAGCTTGGTCTCCGGAGGATGGAACTCTCGTTTTCACGTCACGGACACACTCCGGCGCCTGCGACGAACTGATCCACTTCAGCCCGTTGCTCGGCGTAAATAATTGGATAAGGTACGTGGCGACTGTAAGGCGGATTGAGGGCAAAGCGCCCTTCGCGCCCTTCTTGTAAAGTAGAGAATAGAACAGGCGGCCTGCTCCGGCGGGGCAAGCGCCGGCAGGACTGAACAGGCGTAGAGTACGGGTGTCGTCAGGCACCCTTCTTAAAATTGGAGAGATAAGATGACTGCCCGTGGGGCGGCGCTGTGCAGCGCTGCGCTGATGACACTGATGGCGGGTGCGGCGTCGGCTCAACAGCTGACGTATACGCCGATCAACCCGACCTTTGGAGGCAACCCCTTCAACTCGTCACACCTGCTGGCGTTGGCCAACGCGCAGAATCAGTTCCTGCCGAAGGCGACCACCGCCACCGGCGAAACCCAGGCTCAGCAATTCGCCTCTCAGTTGCAGAGCACGATCTTGGCGGGAGTGTCGCAGCAGATCTCCAACGCCATCTTCGGCAACAACCCGCAGCAGAGCGGCACCATCTCGTTCGGCGGCACCACGGTCAGCTTCGCGCGCGGCCTGAGCAACGTCACGATCAACATCACCGACCCGCAGGGCGTCACCACCCAGATCGTGGTGCCGACCTTCGTGACGACGGCCAACGGCGGCTGATCCCCATGACCCGCTCCTTCCTCCTCGCGGCCGCGGCCGCCTGCGCGCTCGGCCTCGGAGGCTGCGCGGCGGTGTCGCCCGCCCCGCACGCGACGACGTCGACCCTGGCCGTCTACCCGGCCAAGACCTCGACCCAGAAGTCGCTGAACGAGCTTCCCGCGCCGACCCACCCGGTGGCGGTGGCCGTCTACGGCTTCACCGACCAGACCGGCCAGTTCAAGCTGACCAGCACGGGCCAGACCCTCTCGCGCGCCATCACCCAGGGCGGCGGCTCCATCCTCGCCAAGGCGCTGCAGGACGCGGGCGACCGCAAGTGGTTCACCGTGGTCGAGCGGGAGAGCCTGAAGGACCTGCTCAACGAGCGCCAGATCATCGCCGAGATGCGCGCCCGCTACCTTGGCGAACAGAACGTCAACCCGCAGGCGCTGCCTGCGCTGCTGTTCGCCGGCGTGCTGCTGGAGGGCGGCATCATCAGCTACGACACCAACACCCTGACCAGCGGGGCCGGCGCGGGCGTGCTGGGCGCGAGCGTCAACGGCAACTACAATCAGGACACGGTCACCGTGTACCTGCGCGCCGTCTCGGTGAAGACGGGCGAGATCCTGACCACGGTCACCGCGTCCAAGACCATCACCTCCAAGGCGCTGACGGCCAACCTGTTCAGCTACGTCGCGTCCGACAAGATCGGCGAGGCCGAGCTCGGATACACCACCAACGAGCCCGCCCAGGTGGCCCTGCAGCAGGCCATCGAGAAGGCGGTCTACGGCCTCGTCATGGAGGGCGTGGACCTGAAGCTGTGGAACTTCTCCGACCCGGCGGCCGGCTGGCCCATGCTGTGGCGCTACCGCCAGGAGCGCGACGGCGTGATCAGCGCCGCGCAGATCGAGACCATCAACCGGGCCGCCCGCGGCGACGACCGCGGACCGTTCACCCCTTTCCGCACCGCCCCCTCGACGCCGCCCAAGCCGGCCGCGTCGGACCACGCGGCGGTGCGCACCCCATCCCTTCCGCAGGTGCGAACTGCGGAAGCGGACCGGCCGGGGGCGCAGCCCTCGGTCCCGACCGGGACTGCCTCCGCGGCCGCCCCCTTCACCACGATGGCGGCTGCGGCCGTCAAGGGAGACTAGTTCTATGAAGACCCTCATCCTCGCGACCGTCTCGGCGGCCGCCCTCTTCGCCGGCGTCGCTTCGGCTCAGACCACCACCGGCGTCGAGAAGCAGTTCAGCGACGCCCAAGCGTCCTTGAACGCCATGACCGTGCCGACCGGCGAGCGCCTCCGGTCGTACTCGTCGCAGACCGGCACGGGCAACACCGCCCAGGTCGACCAGACGGGCGGTGGCGTGGCCGCCGCCGAAAACACCAGCGTGGTCATCCAGGGTTGGAACAACGGCCAGTCCAACAACAACCAAGCCTACGTGACCCAGTCGGGCACCGGCAACGCGTCGCTCGTCATGCAGCGTAACTACCCCGAAGGCCCGACCGGCTCCAACCGCACGGACGTGAACCAGTCGGGTTCTAACAACAACGCGATCGACTACACCTACGGCAACATGAACAAGACGTCGATCACGCAGACCGGCACGGGCTCCGGCGCCGCCGGCGTGGCTCAGAGCGTCGGCGGCGTCGGCGACTTCGCCAAAGGTGAAGCCTACGCCACGAGCTTCCATGGCGCAGACCAGACCGCCGCTCACCTCGCCGACAACGCCGCTCAGGTCGTGCAGGACGAGGCGCACAACAACACCGCTTCGATCGCGCAGGGCATCAAGGGCGGCTCCGCCACCATCACGCAGTGGTTCGCTGAGAACAACAGCGCTTCGATCACTCAGGCCACCCTCGGCGGCTTCTCGAGCGACGCCTCGAAGGCGGTGATCTACCAGACGCAGCACGACTCCAACGCCAACATCAACCAAACGGGTGCGCTGAACAGCTCGGCCGAGATCTTCCAGGTCAGCGCGGACCAGGACGGTGCGGCGTACGGCGCCTTCGGTGCGGACGACAGCTTCAGCAACTCGGCTTCGATCACGCAGAACAACAACTACAACTCGAAGGCGGTCGCGCTGCAGGCCGGCCATAACAACGTGGTCTCGATCAACCAAGCGCCGTACGCCGACCATTCCAGCGCCTATTCGCGCCAGGTCGGCCAGTTCAACGAGGCCTACACCACCCAGTCGGGCTCGTCTCCCGCCTACGAGACCTCGCTCACCCTGCAGTCGGGGACGAGCGACTACGCGAACGTCGCCCAGAGCGGCGCCAACGACGCCTCCATCGTGACCCAGACGGGCGGCATGGCGAACTCCTACCGCGGCAACTCCGCCTCCGTGACCCAGGCCGGCGCTTCGGACATCTCCAAGGTGACGCAGTCGGGCGTGAACAACGCCGCCTCCGTGTCGCAGACGGCGGCCAGCGACTACTCGGCGGTGACGCAGACCGGCGCCGGCCTGCTGAACACGGCCATCATCAACCAGAACGCGGCCAACGTCGTTTCGATCGCCTTCCAGACCGGCTCGAACAACTACCTCAACGTTCACCAGCACTAAGCCGATCTACCGGGGAGGGCTTGCGCCCTCCCCACCTTTCGCCTCAGCGGAAAGCCACCCGACATGATGACGCCCATCACCGCGATGGCGGCCACCGTCCTGCTGCTCCCCTCCCTCGCGTCCGCGGGGGACAGGCCGAGCCCGGTGTCCGTCGACCAGATCGCGCCTTCGGCCGCTGCGGCCGTCTACGCAGCCTCCGTCGCCCAGACGGGCGACGCCAACCGCACCACCCTCGCCCAGAGCGGCTCCCTCGCGTCGGCCACCGTGACCCAGAACGGCGCGCGGCTGATCGCGGACGTGACGCAGCGCGGCGGGCGGCAGACGGCGACCGTCGGCCAGACCGGCGAGGGGAACAGCGTGTCGCTGACGCAGGACGGCGGGATCAACTTCGCCGCCGTGACCCAGGGCGGGTCGGGCAACCGCGCCACGCTCGGCCAGACAGGCTCGAGCGTCACGGGCGCGGGCGCTCAGAACAGCATCACCTTCATGCAGTCGGGCGTCGGCAACACCGCCGGCCTGACGCAGAACGGCGGCGGCAACACCATGACCGCAGGACAGAGCGGCGTGGGCAGCACCCTGTCGCTCAGCCAGACCGGCCAGTCCTCCTCCATGGCCGTCACCCAGAGCGGTGACGGCGACAGCTTGAGCTGGAGCCAGGGGGGCCACACCTCCGCCACCGTCACGCAGTCGGGCGCCGGCCTGTCGCTCGGGTTCAGCCAGGGCGACGGCGCGGCCGCTCTCACCATAAGCCAGTCGCGGGACGGCGCGGGCGCGGTGGTGACCACCGGGTTCCCGCAGGCGGGCGCCCCGGCGGCGGGGCGCGGACGGTGAGCCGCTCCGCTCCGCTTCCGCCCCTGCGCGCCCGGGCCTGAGCCGCCACCATGCTCCGCGCCCTCACCGCCCTGTCCTGCGTCCTGTGTCTGGCCGCCGCCGCCGCCGCGCAGACGCCCGCCGCTTCCGTCACCATGCCGCAGATCACGGCGCCGGATCGCCCGGCGGCGGCGGCGGCGGCGGCGGAGCCGGCGAGCCCGGCGTCGGAGCTGGACGCCCGGGGCCGTCGCGAGCTGGTGAGCGCGGGAGCCCCCATCGGGGAGGGGAGGCGGACGGCGGAGGCCGCCCCCGCCCTATCCACCCGCGCCCAGGGCCGGGCGGTCGGCGTGGCCGCCGTGGGGGGCAGCGACCGGTGCGGGTCCGGCGCGCCCGCCGCCGAGACGGAGCTCTGCCGCCGCCGGCTGGAGACGCGGTCGGGCGAATTCGACAAGGCCGGCGCCGCGCCCGTGACCCCTGAGGCGCGGCTGCTGATCCTCACCGAGCCGCAGAACCAGCCCCAGACGTTCGACGCCGCCACCCGCCGCCTGGGCGGCTCGCCCCAGGTGGACGCCCTGGCGGGCTCGGCGGCCCAGCAGCTGTCGGGCGCCATCGATCCCGCGCGCGGCGGCGC
>CAXTCO010000028.1:0-15959 GCA_964242255.1 uncultured Caulobacteraceae bacterium
GGAAGGTGAGCGAGGTGTTGTCCACGAGCCAGACGGCGGTGGCCTTGGGGTAGAGGATGGTCATCGGCGGCGGCCCTGCTCTGAAGCCCGCCGGGGTGCGCTTCGAGTGCGGGCGCGTGCGGGGCGGGAGAAACGACGGCGCCCGGCCTTTCGACCGGGCGGTTGCTCCCAGCATATATAGATGCGGATCGCGCGAGCCCCAACGCCTTTCGCGTGTCGTGCCGCGCGCACCGGCCGGCGCGCCTTTCGCGCGCCGCCGCCGCGCGGTAGGCCGCCCACATGCGCCGCGCCGCCCTCTCCGCCGCCCTGCTCGCCCTGGCCTGCGCGCCGGGCTGCGCCACCGTGCCCCGCCTGCATGCGGCCGACGACGTCCACGCCCTTCTGGTGGCGGTGCGGAACGGCGACCGCGCCGCCTTCGACGCCCACGTGGACAGGGCGGCGCTGAAGACGCAGCTGAAGTCGCGCCTGATCGCGGAGGCGGGCGCACGGGGCGGCGACGCGGCCGCCTTCGGCGCGATCCTGGCCGGGCCCCTGGTGGACGCGGGGGTCGAGGCGCTGGTGCGCCCGCAGGTGTTCCGCGCCGAGGCCGTCCGCCTGGGCTACGACCCCGAGCGGCCCCTGCCGGGCGTTCTGGCCGTCGCCGCGCTCGTGCGGCCGCTGGGCGACGGGCGCGCCTGCGTGTCGGAGCGACGCGGCGGCCCGTGCGTGATGAGCTTCACCGACGAGGACGGCGTCTACCGCCTCAGCGGCTACGACGGCCCGCTGAACCGGGCGGCCCTCCGCGCCGGCCCGCCGGCCGCCACGCCGAAGCTGCGGCCCTCGCCGCCGCGGCGTTGACGTGGTGGTGACGTAGTTTGAATCTGAAGTTGGCTCAGCGGCGCTCGGGGCCGAGCTAGAGCGGCTCTGGCTCCGAAGCCATGTCCACCAGGACGCTCGCGATACGGCCGGTTCTGGTGATCGACGGACGACCTACGATGACGATTTCGCCCCGGTCGTCGCGTCGGTTGCGGGCGTTGAGCGCCAGGCTGCGGGTGATCACGCGGATTGTCTCCGGCGTTCGTCCCTCGGTCGCGATCTCGAACGGAACGGGGCGACCGGCGTCGTTGAGGAAGATGCGTCCGCGGAACGTGTTGATGTTGTAGCTGGAGACGCGCCCGTCGAACGACCGCCGCCGAGTCGCCGGCACGCCTTCGACAATGCGGTAGTAGGAGGCTGGGGTAAGCGGAGCGCTCATCAGCTCCCTTTCCGGTCCCGAACCCGCGAGCAAGTGCCCCTCTGACGCCGTTTCCGAGAAGACGATGGGTCGGTGCATGTCCCTAATAGCCACCTCACACTTCTCGGTCGCACTGTCGAGCTGGGAAGCTCTGATCGGCTTCAGCCCGGCTCCCGCACTCCGGGCCTCCTCAAGCTGCTTACCGAGCGTGCTGTCGAAATCTACGTGGAAGCCCATCGTCGACTTGACCACGTAGTCGTACGCTGAGCGCACCATGTGACCGATGGTACTATCCTTTGGCGCTGTTCCTAGCTTGTACGCCGCACCTGCGGTGACAGCTATGATGACGGGAAGCTCCCAACTGCCTGCACGCGGCGCTTCTGCGCGGAGCTGGGCTCCCTTTAACGAGGGAGCTTGGGTAATGATCTCACCATTTAGAACTAGGTGGGTGACAATCGCCAGGGATCGTTGGAACCCGAGGAGTGCCACCGCGGCGTCGTAGAAGTCGAGCTGATGCCAGTCAGCGTCTTGACCGACGTAGCTGAGGGTAATCTGCTCGTCACTCACGAGGGCGCGCCAGGATACTGGCTCCAGACGCTTCGCCTAGCGTGTCCCCCTGCGCGGGTTGCCGTTCTGCACATCCCTCAGCCCCGCCCGTGTCCTATAGCGTCCGACGAGGCACATAGAGCACTGTGACTCTCCGCTTGGATCGACAGAGTGCGCGTAGGCGACCGCCTCCTCAAGGGTCGGGAACGGCAGCCATTTCCCGTACGTGGAGGCACCGGCCTTCTTGCCCTGCCCGTCTCGGCAGTTCGGGCAGGACGCCTTGTGGACCTTGCACTCCTGGCCCCGCATCCGGCTGTGGTAGACCCAGAACGGGGAGGCATAATCACCTTCCGGTTGGGCCAGAGTCGGTTTCGGCTCCGGCGACGGTGCTGATGGCACTGAGGCCAGCTTCGTCCGCTCGGCCATGAACGCGTCGGTGAGGTCGAGCAGGTCCTCGACGCGCCACTGCTTCTTCGTCAGGCCCGCGGCGATGGCCGCGGTGGGACGCGTCGCCCACCTGTCGATCCCGGCCGCGCGCTGCTCCTTCGTGGGGCGCACGGGCCGAGGCTTCCAGCACCAGTTGTTGTACACGGCCCAGAGCGCCAAGTGGCGCTCGTGATTCAGCATCGTCTTGCTGAACCCGTTCGACCGACGCGTGTAGCGACGGTTCTGCATCCTGAGGTTTAGGTTCTTCCGCTCAACGTAGCTGGTGTGCAGATTGACCATCGGCACGTGCCCTCGCACCTGCGTTCGCGTGGCGCCGATGTACCGTGAGGTCGGTCCGGGCTCGCCCTCCTTGTTCAGGTTCGAGTAGTGCTTGACGATTTTGGCATAGTCGGCTTCCTCCCCGAAGGTATCGTCGAACGCCTTCTCGTATGCCTTCATGCCGTCAGTCACGAATGAGGGCCGTACGGCGAGGACGCCGCCAATTTGCGCGAGCTTGGCTCGGAGGCCGGCTAGGAAGCGGCGAGCCTCGGGGATGTCGCGGTCGCCGACCTGGTAGCTGATGACCAGCTTGGTGTCGGCGCAGATCGCCAGGAAACCCCAGACGGTTCCTGCCTCCTCGTTCGGCTCATGCAGCCGAGGCAGGTTCTTCTCCTTAGCGGCCACGAAGCTGTGCAGCTCGTCTGCCTGGATGCGCGCGATCCGCAGGTCCTTGAGCGACGCCATGTACGCAATCGCCATGTCGCCAGCCTCTTGAAAGAGCTTCGACACGGTCTTGTTGCTGACCCGGAAGACGCGCTCGCAGGAGCGTTGCGACATGCCCTCGCAGAGGGCGTGCAGGATTTGGGTTCGGGTACGCCGATTGAGCCTATTCAGAAGCTCTTGCTGGCCGTCCCCGGACAGTCTCTCGCCTGTGATGGGTCATGGGCGATCTCCTGTGCTGGTTTCGGGGTGAGCCGTTATGGCGACGCTTGCCTACGTGGCCGTCGTGGTCGCGGCAAGGTTGCCGAGAGCTGAGCGGCGTATGTGACGCCAAAGTGAGTCTTTGAGGCAACAGCTCCCTAGGCTGGAGCGAATTTCAGGATGGGGAAGTCCTTCCTCAGGCGCTCACATAGAGTGACATAGCTCTCCGTGGCGAGGTCGCCCTGACCTTGGATGCCAGCGGCAATCGCTTGACCGGGTAGCGGGCGACCGGCCAACTCAGCGACTTTAGCGCCTATCTCCCAACTCAAGACCCTCTGGGTGATCTCATTTGCGCTCGCCACGCGTGAGCATGAAGAGGTGCGCACGTAGACTCGTCCATCAACTACGTAGATCGGCTGGTCTCCACGCCGAACTGCAATCACAAGGATCGGCAGGCCATTGACCACCACATCAGCGATGTTTATGACTGGAACGGGCGTGATGTTCGACCCAACCCAATGCTCAATCATAGAGCGCCTCGTTTGCGGCTTCCCGACGCCGAGGACGGCACCAGCATTTGAGACGCCATAGAGGAGGGTCCCGCCGCTGGCGTTCGCAAAGGCAGCCACCGACTTGCACACCCGCCGCTGCTCGCCCTTCTCCTCCTCGGCCTTGAATTCGATGTTAAGTCCCTCACCGCGCGCGATGAGACTTTCGACATCTTCGGAAAGCACAGCGTCTACTCCGGGCTGATGGGGCTCCGCAGCGCGCTTTCTTGTGCCAGCGGATGAGCCGTGCTATACGCTGGACCAGCGAAGTGAGCGAGCCAGCGTTAGGCTTCTTACCTGTGTTCTTCTAAACGCCAGACCTCCTCCATCTCCCGCGCCGCAGCCTGCGCCACGGGGTTGTCGCGGTAGTGGGCGTTCATGAACACCGGCACCTTGAAGGTCACCCGGTGCGTCTGCTCCGCCCGAGCCGTGCTGGTCGTCTCGGACTTGCCTCCTACGCCACCGCCGAGGCTGGCGATGGAGGCCACCTTGATCTCGGCTGACGCCTTGCCGTCGCCACCGGAGATGCGCTGGCCGCTGTCGCTGACGACGACCGACACGTCGAATTCGACGAAGTTGCGGTCTCTGATCTCCTCGCTATCGACGCGAGACGGGTTGATGGCGATCAGGTCGCGCGACTTCACCCGCGCCTTCTCTACGCCGAGAGCGATCTCGTAGAGGGTGCTTTCTATAAAGCTGCTTAGCCGCATTCTGATCCGAGGAGGTTTTTGTGCTCAAGTCATTGACGGTTGAAGAGGAATTTCGTCGTGCGGGCTACTCATTCGAGAAGAGGGCCTACAACCTTGAGGACGGAAGGGCCTTCTACATCAACAGGCCCATCGGGCTTCCGGAGACCGCAGTTTATACAGGACGGGCCGTTTCTGAGCAGGAGCTAATTGCGATCTGGAACCATCAGGCCCGGCTCGTCCGTGGTCAAGTTGCAAGGCAAAACAGTGAGATGCTGGTTCCTGCATAGTGCTATTTTTGGTACGGGCGAAGTAAACCGAAGCCAGGCTTCCTCAAAGGTCCATCCCTCCATAAGCACTTCGTCGCAGGTCCCCTCGCTACAGAGTAGGTCATGCTCGTACGGTCCCGGCGGCTCGTACCAGTTCCGTCGCCCTGTGCTGTAGTCAACGATGTCCATCGACGTGGCTGACACGGACTCGATCCGGTCAAGCCTTGTAGTGCCGCACATCCAATCCGCCCTTCACCAGCAGCCCTGAGTGCGCCATAGTCCCTGCGCGCCACCCGGAGTCAAAGCCGGTCGGCGTCGCAACTGCGTCACCAACGAGGGTCCCCGCTCTGTCGGGCGGCCCAGCGAATACAACAGCCCTTGCGTGTCCAATGGGTAGCTCCCGGCGGGCCGGCGAATAGCTGGGGCGTCGTTCCCTCGTTGGACGCGCTTTGACCCGTCCCGGCGCCAGCCGGCGCGGGCGCACGGGGGTCTACATGAGGAATGTCACGAGCCTGCTTGCCGCGGCGAGCGTCGCCGCAGCGCTGATGACGGGTGCTCCATCGAGCGCCGCGCCCAAGCACACGTTGCCACTGAAGCCGCTCACCGTCGACGAAGAGAACCTGTCCAACCTGAAGCAGTGGATGCCGAAGACCTACGCGCGCTGGCAGGCTCAGCTTCCGGCGGAGTTCTATGTACCTAATCTGAAATGGCTGACCGATTTTGCAGGGGTGACGAGCGGACTCCGGGCCATGGTGCTCGATGGAAACAAGACGCTGGTCGGCGGTGTGTGCCAGCCCCGCTGGTGCGCCAATGATGTCGAGGTCGTTATCGCGCCCGACCACATCTCTGGTGTCGTGTTCTTTCAGAACATCAATCAGGCACAGGTCATGGCGTTCGTTGGCGATCTCAGCTCGGCTGAGCTGGCGTGCCTTACCCGGCTTCACAAAGATGCGAAGGCGGCGTGCTGAGAGGCGAGCGGCTCAGGGAGCGGACCCTTAACGGCGGCCGGCTCCCTGGCCTGCCCTCTCATCTCGCCTGCGGTCGGGGCGCTGGCTGCATGCATGTGCGCCGCGCGAGACCGGTGCCGTTCTGGCGACCCCTCGCCACCGACATGGCGTGCCGCTGCCACGATGAGCTTGCGGCAACCTCGGGTGCCACGCCCAGGTCGCCGCACTCTAGGAGCGAGCCAGCTGCTTAGCTAGCTGCCGTATCTGAGTCGCTGTAGGCCGCTTGGCGCGGGGCGAGCTTGCACGCTCTAGCGCTAGCCGCGGCGGCGTTGGCTCACCCACTGCTTGCTTAGCGGCGGCGACAATCGGCTGCATGCCGTGTCCGGGGTGGAGGGGCTCTGGCACGATGTTTCACACTGGACGCTTGCCCTCAGACCCGCAAGGGAGCCGGAGCTGCTCCTCCCCGACCCGAGGCACTCAACTATCTACCGACCCCAGAAATCTTCTGTGTTGGGTGGACACGAACGCGCTCCCCCCGCGCTCTGTCACTCGCTAGCGGCAGAGCGGCCTTCTCGGTATGGATGGAGGGCAGGTACGCACCCCTGCTAGGCGCTGCCGTTGGGCTCAAGCCGAGCGGCCTTTAACACCAATGACCAGCACACCCGATCCCAACGCCGACCTGAAAGCATATCTCAGTGAGTATATCGCTGATGAGCGAGACCTCGCCTACGCTGTGCTGCTGGTCGGACCGTGGGGTGTCGGTAAATCCTACATGCTTCAGGACTTCTTGAAGAGCCAAGGGGCAAAGCACCTTTACGTAAGCCTGTATGGTCTGAGCGCGCTTAGCCAGATCGATGACGAGCTGTTCCGGCAAATTCATCCCGTGCTCTCCTCGCCGGCCATGAAGTTTGCAGGAAAACTACTTAAGGGTGCCGTCAAGGGGACGCTCAAGATTGATCTGGATGGGGACGGGAAAGACGACGGCTCTGTTTCAGGAGAACTACCATCTATCGACATGCAAAAATTATTCTCGAAGCCGTCAGACCGGCTTCTAGTATTTGACGACCTTGAGCGCTGTTCGATACCCATTCCCCAGGTGCTCGGCTACATCAACTCCTTCGTTGAGCATAGCGAGTGTAAGGCGATCATAGTTGCGAATCGCCTGGAACTTGAGACGAACGATCCCGGTTTCACGAGGATCAAGGAGAAGCTGATTGGACAGACCCTTGAAGTCCGGCCCTCGGTTGACTTCGTCTACGAGAACATTATCGACTCTCTCAACAGTGAACCCGCCCGTGAGTTCTGCCGGCATAATCGGCGGGATATTTTAGACATTTTCGAGCAGTCAGGGCTCATGAACCTGAGAGTGCTCAAGCAAGCCCTTTGGGATGTCGAGCGGATGGTTCGTAGGCTTCGGACGGACGATCTTAGCCATACGACGGAAATCAAAGCGCTCCTGCTCGCGATCTTTGCGCTCTCCTTGGAGACTAGGTCAGGACGCATGTCTGCTGAGGCGTTGGAAAACCCCGGAAATCGCTTTTCGAGACTGTTTGCGAAAAAGGGAGCTGAACCAACAGGGTTCGAGGCCGCACAAGTTCGTTACTCCGAGGTCGAACTAAGGCAGGATGTCGTCGACCATCAATTGATCTGCGATCTTCTGATCAAGGGGCTGTTCTCCGAGAAGGGCCTTCATGCAGCTCTCGATATAAGGTTTGCACCTAAACACATCGAGGCTGCCTGGAGGCGAGCCTGGAATGGCTACTTATCAGATGACGCCGCCTATGAAGCCGCCCTCCTTGAAGTGCAGATCAGTTTTTCAAAGTTTGAGTTTGTTCAGCCTCCTCTTATCTTACACGTGGCCGGCATCTTGCTCCTTGCGGCACGAATCGGCGCAATGCCGATCACGGTGCCAGACACTGTACGCTTGCTTAAGGCCTATATTGATGTCGTCGAGCCAACGCTACTCGCCTCCGGTTCGCGCTCCATCGCTGGCTCCCCCACCGAAGTGGGGTATGGAGGGCTCGGCTACACGGAGAGCGACAGATCAGAATTTCGTGATGTGCAAAGTCACCTGGAAGCCCGAATGGATCAGCTGGCGATGGACCGGCGTCCCGATGAGGCAATTCACCTACTTGAGCAGCTCATCAATGAACCAAGCGAATTTGCGGCGGACATTGCTCACACGAACGAACGAGGAGCCGCTTTCGCTGGAACCCCTATTTTGCACCTCATAGACCCCGGGCGCTTCGCTCAGGCGCTGATCTGCTTGTCGGCAGAGAACCAATATCTGGTCTTTTCGGCGCTGAAAGATCGGTACACCTACCTCAGCTCACCAGACGAAGACTTGTGGCGTCCAAAGGTGAAAATCTACCTGGATGCGGCGCTGCCCGGATTGCGGCCGATGAGTCGTGTAAGGCTTCAGGAGAGAGCTGCGACGGTGTTTTGATCAGCGTTCGCGCTGCTCCGGGCCAATCATCGGGGCAAGGCAAGGTGACAATTGGCCTCATCGCGGTACGCCACTATAAGCAGCCGGATGGACGCCGGTGTTCCCCCTCCGGTCCGTCGCTACGTCAGCTGACGGCTGGCGGTTTCGGCAGCGGCTTTTGCGTGTTTGGGCATCTGGCACTCCGAGCAAGCTTTGGGAGCGCGGCCTTCGGAGGCGTCTGTCGCAGGGCGCAGCGGCTCCGAACGAAACTACGTCACCACCCTTGACGTCCTCGCGTTGACAGGGCGGGGGCGCGTGGGTATGTCCGCGCCTCTTCGATTTCCGGCGCCGCGCCCGCAAGGGCTCGCGGGCGCCTTTCGCGTGCGAGACCCCGATGGCCAACAACCCCGGCGCTAAGAAGGCGATCCGCAAGATCGCCCGCCGCACCGAAGTGAACACGGCGCGCCGGTCGCGGGTGCGCACCTTCCTGCGCCGCTTCGAGGACGCGGCCAAGGCGGGCGATCACGCCGCGGCTGAGACCGCCTTCGTGGAGGCGCAGTCCGAGCTGATGCGCGCCGTCTCCAAGGGCGTGGTCCACAGGAACACCGGTTCGCGCAAGGTCAGCCGCCTGGCCGCCCGCCTGAAGAAGCTCGCGCCCGCCGCGGCCTGAGCCGCCCCGCCGCACGCTGCGGCGTGAAGTTCAACGTTTACAAGCCGCCGGCGGTCCTTCCGCCGGCGGCTTTTCCGTTGTGGCGACGGGTCTGCGCGACCTCGGCGGGTCCTTGCGAAGCCCCGTTCCGGCGGGCGTTCTGTCGCACTTTAATGAAACCCTAAGCCCCTCCGGGCCTTGCCGCGAGTCAACGGATTTATCCGCTTTGGCGCGGCGAATCAGTCGTTGACCCCCCCCGGCCCGCGGCTAGTCTGAGCGGACCAAGACGGTTCTCTCCTGACAAACGGACCACCCGCCGGGGGGCGTGCGCGCCCCGCGAAAGCGTCCCTGCGTCTGATCGGATCTGCACCACGCGCGGACGTCCGTCCGCGTGGAGGGACGCCGCTTGGCCGCCCGCAAGGGCGGGGCTGGGGCGGAGGCGCGGCGCGTGACGGGGCTTGTGGGGCGGAGGGTCGAGGTGGCGGACGGGCAGCAGGACACGGCCATGTGGGTGAAGGCGTGCGCGGTGCTCAAGGGCGAGCTCGGCGACGCCCTCTACGGCTCCTACATCGCGCCTGCGCGCCTGCGCCGCGGCCAGGGCGGCCGGCTGGTGCTGGTCACGCCGACCGGCTTCGCCGCCGACTGGGTGCGCCGCAACTGCTGGCCGCGCGTGCGCGCCGTGTGGGACCGCGAGGACCCGGCGCACCGCGCGCTGGAACTCTCCTCCCGCCAGGAGTTCGAGATCCAGGAGGGGCCGGAAAGCGCCTCACCGGAGGCGGCGTCCGGCCCGCCCCCGGCGCCGTCGCCCTCGCCCGTGCGCCTGGCGACCCTGGACGGCGCGCCCGCGACGCCGGTCTCCGCCTCGGCGGAGGCTGCGGTGCGCGGCGTCGGTCAGGCCCTGCAGGCCCGCAACAACTTCGACACCTTCGTCACCGGGCCGGCCAACGAGTTCGCCTGGACCGTGGCGCGGCAGGTGGCCTCGGGGGCGGCCGGCCCCTTCAACCTCGTTGCGCTGCACGGCGCCTACGGCCAGGGCAAGACGCACCTGCTCCACGCGATCGCCCACGCCTACGCCGAGCGCCGGCCTGGGTCCAAGGTGATCTGCCTCAGCGCCGACCACTTCGTGAACGCCTACGTGCGCGCCAACATGGAGCGCGCGATCCCCGCGTTCAAAGAGGAACTGCGCACCGCCGAGCTGCTGCTGATCGACGACCTGCAGACCATCGCCGGCAAGAAGGGCAGCCAGGAGGAGCTGAGCCACATCCTCACCGCGCTCCTGGGCGAGGACCGCCGGGTGGTGACGGCCTCCGACCGGCCGCCGCAGGCCATGACCGACCTCGACGCGCGGCTGCGCTCGCACCTGTGCGGCGGCCTGTCCTGCCCCATCGAGGCGGCGGACGGCCCCCTGCGGCTGGAGATCGCCCAAGCCAAGATGCGCGCGCTCGCGGGCGTGCTCGGCCTGGACGGGCGCGCGAAGCCGGAGGTGCTGCAGCTCCTGGCCGACCGCTTCACCGTCTCCGTGCGCGAGCTGGAGGGCGGGGTCGCCACCCTGATCGCCCGGGCGGGGGCGCGGCTGGCGCAGCTGGGCGTCGACGAGGCGCTGGCGCTGCTGCGGCCGCACCTGAAGGGCGGCGACCGGCGCGTCACCGTGGACGAGATCCAGAAGGCGGTGTGCGAGCATTACGCCCTTAAGCAGGCCGACCTGATCAGCCCCAAGCGCACCCGCGCCGTGGCGCGCCCGCGGCAGGTGGCCATGTGGCTGGCCAAGTCGCTGACCACGCGCAGCTACCCGGACATCGGCCGCCGTTTCGGCGGGCGCGACCACACCACCGTGCTGCACGGCGTGCGCACGGTCGAGAAGCTGCGCGGCGAGGACCCCTCGCTGGCCTCCGACATCGAGACGCTGACGCGCAAGCTGCGGGACTGACCGCCGCTCCCATCCCGGCCTTCGCCGGGAGGACCGCAAGGTCAGAGCAGCCGCGCCCGCAGCGCCTGGCTCAGCAGGTCGATCAGCGTCACCGCCGCCACGATCACGATGGCGATGGCCGCCGTCTGGCCGTAGGCGAAGGCGTTGATCGACTCGAACAGGGTCTGGCCGACGCCGCCCGCCCCGATCAGCCCCAGCACCGTGGCCGAGCGCGCGTTCGACTCGAACCGGTAGAGGGCGTAGCTGGTCCAGAGCGGCGCCACCTGCGGCAGCACGCCCCAGGCGATCTCGTGCAGGCGCGCGCCGCCCGTGGCGCGCACGCCCTCCACCGGGCGCGGGTCGATGGACTCCACCGCCTCGCTGAACAGCTTGGCCAGCACGCCCCCCGTGTTCAGCGCCAGCGCCATCACGCCGGCGAACGGCCCCAGCCCCACGGCCACCACGAAGATCGTCCCCACCACCAGGTCGGGAACGGAGCGCAGGATGTTCATCAGGACGCGCATGGGCTGCTGCAGCCACACGGGCGAGACGTTGCGCGAACAGGCCAAGCCGAACGGCAAGGCGATGATCACGGCGAGGACGGTGCCCCACAGCGCGATCTGCACGGTGAGCCACATCTGCGCGACGTAGGTCCCGCCCTGCGTCCAGTCCGGCTTCAGGAAGGCGCGGCCGAACTGCTGCATGGACGTGCTGTTGGTGAACAGCTGCGGGAACTTCGACACCTCCACCGGCGCGAAGCTGACCAGCAGCAGCGCCAGCAGGCCGCCCCAGACGAGGAGGTCGAGCCCGCGCTCGGCGAGCGGCCGGACGGGCGGCGGCGGGACTGCGCCGCCGGAGCCGGCCGCGGCGGGGGCGGCCAAGCTCACGCGCCGGCGACCGGGGCGATGGGCGGCGGGTTGGGGCCGGAGAGGGCGTCGTAGCGCCCCTGCGCGTCCTTGATCTTGCCGGGGTCGCCGCCTCGCCTCGCCTCCGCCAGGTCGTTGGACGCCTCCATCCGCCGCACGGGCAGGAGATAGCCGTTGTCCGCCCTGGCGAAGCCCACGTAGGTCAGCTTGTCGAGGATCGCCTTGCGGCGCGCTTGGTCGGGGCCGGGCGCCTTGCCGTAGCCGGCGAAGAAGTCTGCGATCCTGGTCACGGTGGCCGGGTCGAGGTCGCCCGGGCGCACCACGATGGCGGCCTCCGGCAGGGGCGGCGAGGTCCAGATGGTCTCCACCTGGCGGGCGACGTCCGGGTTCTCGCGCGCGGCGAACAGCAGGCCCACCGTGTTGTTGGTGGCCACCTGCAGCACGCCGTTGGCCACGGCCAAGAGGTTCGCCTGGTGGCTGGCCGAGCGCACCTGCTTGAAGCAGGTCGCCGGGTCGATCCCCTTGGGCGTGAACAGGTAGGCCAGGGGCGCCAGCGTGCCCGAGGTCGACTTGGCGTCGCCGATGCCGAAGGTGAGCTTGCGGCCGCAGGCGGTCACCTGGTCGAGGGTGACGCCCGACCCGCGCCGCACGATCAGCACGGACTGGTAGCTGCCGCCCTGGTTGTTGACCGCCTTGTCGACCACTTGGCCGCCGGCGCGCCGCGCCGCCTCCAGCGAGGACAGAGCCGGGAACCAGGCCGCCTGCACCTTGTGCGCCCGCATGGCCTCGATCGAGAGCGAGTAGTTGGAGGCGAAGAAGGGCTTCATCACCACGCCCGTGTCGTTCCTCAGGTCTTCGAGCATGGGCGTCCACAGGGGGCCGAGATTGTTGGCGCTCTCCGCGGAGATGATGGCGAAGGCGATGGGCTTGGCCCGGGTGCCGAACGGCTGGGCGCCGGCGTCGCCGCCGCCCTTGGAGCAGGCCGCCGCG
Organism: uncultured Caulobacteraceae bacterium; assembly: GCA_964242255.1. Lineage (GTDB taxonomy): Bacteria > Pseudomonadota > Alphaproteobacteria > Caulobacterales > Caulobacteraceae > JASLDZ01. Next base: position 12,393 of record CAXTCO010000028.1, read on the forward strand.
AGGAGCAGGGCGGCCCCCAGGATCGTCCGCGACGCGAGGCGGCGGAGCGGGCGGGGACCGGACAGGCGGCGGGTCATGCGGGGTCTCCTCGCCCTTGCTCTTGGATCAGGTCGGCCGGCGCGCCCGGCGTCGTGGTGGTCTCGGGCGCCGCTGAAGCCGCCGAAGCCGCTGGCGGCGCGGGGACGTCGGACGGCCCGAGGGCGTCCTCGATCTCCGGGCCGTAGATGTCGACCAGGAGCTTGCGGCCGAGCCCGTCGGCGGGGCCGTCGTAGGCCACCCGGCCCGCCTGCAGCGCCACCACGCGGCGGCAGTAGCGAAGGGCGTACTCCACGTGGTGCAGGGTCACGACGACCGTCAGCCCGTCCACGCGGTTCAGCTCGTGCAAGGCGCCCATGACGCGCCGCGCGCTCACGGGGTCGAGGCTGGCCACCGGCTCGTCGGCCAGGATGGCGGTCGCGCCCTGCACCAGGCAGCGGGCGATGGCGCCGCGCTGCTGCTGGCCGCCGCTGAGGGTGTTGGCGCGCTGGCCGGCGTAGTCGCTGACGCCCATGCGGTGCAGGGCCGCCATCGCTTCGGCCTTGCGGTCGGCGGGCCAGCGGCCGAGCAGCCCCGCCCAGAAGCCCATCCGCCCCAAGGCGCCGATCATCACGTTGGTGAACAGCGTCAGCCGCCCCACCAGGTTGAACTGCTGGAAGATGAAGCCCACGCGGCGGCGCACGCGGCGCACCTCCTCGCCCAGCCTGCCGTCCTGCTGCACGACGAGGCCCACGGCCTCCACGCGGCCGTGGCCCGCGTCGATCACGTTCAGCCCTGTGAGGGTGCGCAGCAGCGTCGACTTGCCGGAGCCGGAGGGGCCGATCAGCGCCACCATCTCCCCGCGCTCGACCCGTAGCGACACCCCGTCCAGCGCCCGGCGCGGGCCGAAGGTCTTGGAGACGTCGCGCGCCTCGAAGGCGACTTCGGCGGGCATGGATCGTCCGGGGAAGGCGGCGCGCGAGGTCCGCTGGGTCGAGCGCAGGTTCTAAGCTGCGCGGGGGTGGCGCGCTAGGGGGCGTTCCGCGCGCGTGGTAGGTTGGCGGGCATGGGACTTTACGACGCGGACTTCCACAAGTGGCTGCTCGCCCAGGCGGACGCGATCCGTCGCCGGTCCGCCAACGAGCTCGATTGGGAGAACCTGGCGGAGGAGGTGGAGAGCTTGGGGCGCAGCGAAGGACGGAGCCTCGACAGCCATCTCGGCCTCATCATCAGCCATCTCCTCAAGTGGGAGCACCAACCGATCCGTCGAGGGTGGAGTTGGAAAAGGACCGTGATGAACAACCGTAGCGTGGTTCCCCTCATCCTTCGAAACAGTCCCAGCCTGAAGGCCACGCTGGAGGAAGCTTTCCTCTCCGCTTACGAATGGGGGCGCATGGAGGCGGCGCACGACATGGGCGTCGAGATCGAGGATCTGCCGGTGGATCCCCCGTTCAGCTTGGAGCAGGTGCTGGACTCCCGCTTTCCGCAGAGTTTGGCGGATTGGGAGCCCGGCCCTCGCGCCCGCCGCCGCCGCTGAGCCGCGACGCCTGCGCGCACCCCGTCAAATCACCGCTTTACACCCCCCGCCTCGTCCCCTATCTCGCGCCTCCCGGCGGACCCGAGCCAAGCGGCGTCCAACCCGTTTCTGCTAACGCCGGCTAGGTTCAACAATCAGCGGGAGGTTACGTGAATTGCACACGTACCATGCTCCCCTGGACCTGGTCCGCGAGCGGTCCCCCGAGCGTCCCGTCGCCCTTGTGCGGCCGGGTGCGACGGCCGTAGCGGCGCGCTGGTTCCAGGACAACCTCAAGGCCGACGTCCTCTATGCGGTGAAGGCCAATCCTTCGCCGTGGGTGATCGAGGCGCTGCATGCGGCCGGCGTGACCGGCTTCGACGTGGCGTCGATCCCCGAGATCGAGCTCGTGGCCGCCCACGCCCCCGGCGCGCGCATGGCCTTCATGCACCCGGTGAAGAGCCGGGGTGCGATCACGCGCGCCTATCGCGAGTTCGGCGTGCGCACCTTCGCGCTCGACAGCCATGAGGAGCTGGCCAAGATCCTCGACGCCACGGGCGGCGCCGACGACCTGAACCTCATCGTGCGCTTGGCGGTCTCGGCCGAGGGCGCGCAGTACACGCTCTCCGGCAAGTTCGGCGCGCCGGCGGACCAAGCGCCCTCGCTCCTTCTGGCCGCCCGTGCGGCCACGACGGGGCTGATGGGCGTCAGCTTCCACGTGGGCAGCCAGTGCATGCGGCCGACGGCCTATCAGGCCGCCATGGCCCAGTGCTCGCGCGCCATCACCCGCGCCGGCGTGTTCGTGGACGTGGTGGACGTGGGCGGGGGCTTCCCGTCCGTCTATCCGGGCATGACCCCGCCGGACATGTCGGATTACGCCGCCGCCATCGCGCGGGGCTTCGACGACATGATGGTGCACGAGACCACCGAGCTGTGGTGCGAGCCCGGCCGCGCGCTGGTGGCCGAGAGCGCCTCGCTGCTGGTCAAGGTGGAGCTGAAGAAGGGGGACGCCCTCTACCTGAACGACGGCAGCTACGGCTCGCTGTTCGACGCGACCCACTTCAAGTGGCCGTTCCCGGTGAAGCTGGTGCGTGACGGCGAGGCGGCCGGCGAGCTGAAGCCGTTCCGCTTCTACGGCCCCACCTGCGACAGCATCGACCACATGCCCGGCCCCTACTTCCTGCCGGCCGACGTGGACGAGGGCGACTACATCGAGATCGGCATGACCGGCGCCTACGGCGTCGCCATGGCCACGCGCTTCAACGGCTACGGCGACAGCGAGATCGCCGAGGTGGAGGACGCGCCGATGGCCTCGATGTTCGGCCTCGCCCGCCGCAGCCTGGGCGCCCCGAAGGTGGCGTCGGAGGAGGAGGAGCGCCGCAAGGTGGTCCGCTTCTCCCGACCCAAGGGCGCCGCGGGCCGCAAGGGCCGCCGCCGGTAGTCGAACTCCCGTCATCTTGGCGGGTTAGGTCACACAGGCCCTCCCTCAAGCCGGGGGAGGGCTCTTCGCCGTCGCTCCGTCCGGTTCAACGACGGGCGCTCACCGCACCTCAGACGAGACCTGAACCGATGAACGCTCCCGCCGTGAACACCAACCGCAAGGCCGAGCTCCTGGCCAAGACCGTCGAGCACGTGGACATCACCGCCTACGACGCGCGGCCGGTGATCGACGCCATGCGCAAGATGAGCTTCACCAGCCGCGACACCGCCCGCGCCTCCGACATTCTCAACATGGCCATCGAGGACGAGGCCTGCTCGCCGTGGCTGATCCTGGCGGGCTCCACCTCCGCGGGCGGCTGCATGCACGTCTACCGCGACATGGTGAAGTTCGGCATGGTGGACGTGGTGGTCGCCACCGGCGCCAGCATCGTCGACATGGACTTCTTCGAGGCGCTCGGCTTCAAGCACTATCAGGCCGACTCGACCGTCGACGACCGCGTGCTGCGCGAGCTCTACATCGACCGCATCTACGACACCTACATCGACGAGGAGGAGCTGCAGAACTGCGACGGCACGATCTACGACCTGTGCAACGCGCT
>CAXTCO010000029.1:0-15926 GCA_964242255.1 uncultured Caulobacteraceae bacterium
GCACGGTCTGCAGGCGGCGCGCGCCGATGTTCTCCGTGCGGCTGTTCACCTCCACGGCGGCGTCGGCGAGGGCGTCGACCGCATCGTCGGTGACGACGAGCTCCACGCCCTCCGTCGCCATCAGCGCCTGGTGCTGGCGCAGGAGGTTGGCCTCCGGCTCCGTCAGGATGCGGCGCAGGTCGTCGCGGGTGAGAGCCTTCAGCTCCACGCGGATCGGCAGGCGGCCCTGCAGCTCGGGCAGGAGGTCGCTCGGCTTGGCGACGTGGAAGGCGCCGGAGGCGATGAACAGGATGTGGTCGCTCTTCACCGGCCCGTGCTTGGTGGAGACGGTGGTGCCTTCGATCAAGGGCAGGAGGTCGCGCTGCACGCCCTCGCGGCTGACGTCGGCCCCGCGCCGCTCGGACGAAGTCGCCACCTTGTCGATCTCGTCCAGGAACACGATGCCGTGGTTCTCCGTCAGCTCCACGGCCTCGCGGGTGACGGCCTCCGGATCGAGCAGCTTGTCGGCCTCTTCGGAGATCAGCGGCTTGCGGGCCTCGGCGACGGTCATCTTGACGGCCTTCGTGCGCGCGCCGCCGAGCTTGGACATCATCTCCGACAGGTTGATCATGCCCATCGACCCGCCCGGCTGGCCGGGGATGTCGAACATGGGCGCAGCTGCGCCCGCGTCGGCGAGCTGCAGCTCCACCGGCTTGTCGTCCAGGTCGCCCGCACGGAGCCGGGTGCGGAAGCTCTCGCGGGTCGAGGGCTGGGCGCCCGGCCCGACCAGGGCGTCCAGCAGGCGCTCCTCGGCGGCGGCCTCAGCGCGGGCCTGCACGGCGGCGCGGCGGCGGTCGCGCACCATGCCGACCGCCGCCTCCAGCAGGTCGCGCACGATCTGGTCCACGTCGCGGCCGACGTAGCCGACCTCGGTGAACTTGGTGGCCTCCACCTTGAGGAACGGCGCCTGCGCCAAGCGCGCGAGGCGTCGCGCGATCTCCGTCTTGCCGACGCCGGTGGGGCCGATCATCAGGATGTTCTTGGGCGTTACCTCCGGCTGCAGCTCAGGCGCGAGGCGTTGGCGGCGCCACCGGTTGCGGAGCGCGATGGCCACGGCGCGCTTGGCCTCGGCGTGGCCGACGATGAAGCGGTCGAGCTCGGAGACGATCTCGCGGGGGGAGAAGTCGGTCATGAGGATGCGGATCCGGCAGGGGGTCGCGAGATGGACGGGCTGACTTGGTTCGGGCTAGCGGCCGTGGGGGCCATGCTGGTCACCTACGCGCTGGAGAGCCGCAGCCCCTGGTTCACCCTGGCGTTCGCCGGATCGTGCGTCATGGGCTCGACGTACGGGTTCCTGCAGGGCGCGTGGCCGTTCGGCTTGGTCGAAGGCGTGTGGTCGGTTGTGGCCGCCCTCAAGTTCCGCACCCGGCTCAGGCGTCCAGCACCTCCAGCGTGAGGTTGTGGTTGGAGTAGACGCAGATGTCCGCCGCGATGCGCATGGCGCGCCGGGCGATCTCCTCCGCATCCAGGTCGAGCTCGATCAACGCACGGGCCGCGGCCAGGGCGTAGGGGCCGCCGGAGCCGATCGCGGTGACGCCCGCCTCCGGCTCCAGCACGTCGCCGGCGCCCGTGATCGTGTAGACGCTGCCCGCGTCGGCGGCGATCAGCATGGCGTCCAGGCGGCGGAGGTAGCGGTCGGTGCGCCAGTCCTTGGCCAGCTCCACGCAGGCGCGGGCGAACTGGGCGGGATGCTGCTCCAGCTTCTGCTCCAAGCGCTCCAAGAGGGTGAAGGCGTCGGCCGTGGCCCCCGCGAAGCCCGCCACCACCGCCCCGCCATGGATGCGGCGCACCTTGCGCGCGTTGCCCTTGACCACCGTGGCGCCCATGGACACCTGCCCGTCGCCCGCGATCACCGTGCGGCCCGCCTTCTTTACGGCGAGGATGGTGGTGCCGCGCCAGCCGGGCGGCGCGGGCGGTGGGGAGTCCGACATGGCGGCCCATGTGTGCGGGTCGCCCCCGCCGCGCAAGCGAAGGAGCGCCCGTGGCCTTCAGTCCTGAGGAGGTCGAGCGCTACGCCCGCCACCTCGTCTTGCGCGAGGTGGGCGGCCCAGGCCAGCAGCGGCTGAAGCGCGCGCGCGTGCTGGTGGTGGGTGCGGGCGGCCTCGGGGCGCCGGCGGCGCTCTACCTCGCGGCGGCCGGCGTCGGCGCGCTCCGCCTGGCCGATCCGGACGTCGTGTCCCTGTCCAACCTGCAGCGGCAGGTGATCTACGCCGGGGAGGACGTGGGGCGGCCCAAGGTGGAGCGCGCCGCCGCCCGGCTCGCCGCGCTGAACCCGCACGTGGAGCTCGAGCCCCGCGCCTCCGCCTTCTCGGAGGCGACGGCGGCGGAGCTGCTGGACGGCTGCGACGTCGTGCTGGACGGCACGGACGACTTCGCCGTGCGATTCGCCGTGAACGCCGCGGCCGTGGCTGCGGGCGCGCCGCTGGTGTCGGGCGCGCTCGGGCGGTGGACGGGGCAGGTGGGCGTGTTCGCCGGACGCCCCTGCTGGCGCTGCCTGGTGCCCGACACGCCGCCGGACGCGGACACCTGCGCCGCCGTGGGCGTGGTGGGGGCGCTCGCGGGCGTGGTCGGCGCGATGATGGCGCTGGAGGCGGTCAAGCTCCTGGCCGGCGCGGGCGAGCCCCTGACGGGGCGGCTGCTGCTCTACGACGGCCTCGCCGCCGAGGCGCGCACCGTGCGCGTGTCCGCCGACCCCGAGTGCCCGGTGTGCGGCGCGGCCGCCTTGCCCGCGCCGCGCGCGCCGCCTAGCTCGCCGCCATGACCGTGCGCTCCGCCTTCACCGCCGCCTGCCTCGCCGCCACGCTCGCGGGAGCCGCGGCGGCGCAGGCGCCCGCGTTCCGCACGCCCTACGCCCTGTCGCCGCAGGACCGCGCGGCGGGCGAGCGGGCCGCCGACTACCTGCAGTCGCTGTCCACCGTGTCCGCCCATTTCGAGCAAACGGCGGCCGACCGGCAGGTGACGCACGGAACGCTCTACCTGCAGCGGCCGGGCAAGGCGCGGTTCGAGTACGATCCGCCCGCACGCATGCTGATCGTGTCGGACGGTCGCACGGTGGCCCTGTCCGACCTGCGGCTGAAGAGCTTCGACCGCGCCCCGCTCTCGGCCACGCCCCTGAACATCCTCCTGGCCAAGGAGGTGCGGCTCGACCGCGGGGTGAAGATCGGCCGGGTGGACCGTGACGGGGAGGGCTTCTCCCTCACCGCCGTGGACATCGCCCACCAGGCCCAGGGCCGGCTGGTGATCTACTTCGCCGACGCGGGCGGCCGGTTGGCGCTCAGGGGCTGGAACGTGGTGGACGCCCAGGGCCGCACCACACGGGTGCGCCTGGGCGAGCTGCAGGCGCGCAGCGGACTTTCACCCGAACTTTTCGTGGTGCGCTACCCCCGCGAAGCGCACTGACGAGCCGTTGCGGCGAAGACACACGCAAGTTTCCGTACACGGCCCTTGACGAAAAGCCGCGGCCGCGCCAAATCGGTCACAGGCGGCGGACACTTCCCCCTCGTCCGCCGCCCCGGCCGCCTCCGGACCCTTCCCCTCCCGGTTGCGGCCCTGATATCGAGAGCCTTGGCCCCGACGCCTCCCCCCGGCGTCGGGGCTTTTCTTTGCGCCGTCGGAAGTCGCGGGGAGGGTCGCGGGCGTGCGGGTCGCCACTTGGAACATCAACTCGGTCCGCCTGCGCGCCGAGCAGGTGAAGCGCTTCGTCGCAGAGGCCGGCGTGGACCTGCTGCTGCTGCAGGAGACCAAGTGCCGCGAGGCCGAGTTCCCCTTCACCGCCCTGGCCGAGGCGGGGCTGCCGCACGTGCGGGTGGCCGGGCAGAAGGGCTGGCACGGAGTCGCCACCGCCTCGCGCCTGCCGCTGGAGGACGCTCCGACCCTGGACCTGTGCCGCGAGGGGCACGCCCGCTGCCTCGCCGTTCGCGTGGCGGGGATCGAGGTGGTCAACCTCTACATCCCCGCGGGCGGGGACACGCCCGACCGGGCGCTCAACCCCAAGTTCGACCACAAGCTCGACTTCTACGCGCGCCTGACCGCCGCCATGGCAGCCCGCGACCCCGCCGCGCCGCTGCTGCTGGCCGGCGACTTCAACATCGCGCCGGGCGAGGACGATGTCTGGAACCATCACCACATGCTGAAGGTGGTGAGCCACACGCCCGTGGAGATCGAGGCCGCCGCCGCGTTACGGGCCAGCCTCGGCTTCGTCGACCTGCCGCGCGCAGCGCAGCCGCAGGGCCGGCTGTTCAGTTGGTGGAGCTACCGCGCCGCCGACTTCCGCTCCTCCGACCGCGGCCTGCGGCTGGACCACCTGTGGGCCTCGCCCGGCCTGGCCCGCCGGGCGTCGGGCGCCCGCGTCCACGACCACGTGCGCGGGTGGGAGCGGCCCAGCGACCACGCCCCCGTCACCGTCGACCTGGAGGCGTGACGCCGGATCGAGCGCGCCGCCTGTGAAAGCGGCGCCATTAGGATCGATTGTGCAGCGCAGCACTTGCGATGCATCTAAGAAGGGCCACCTGCGTTAGAAGGTCGCAACCACCCTCTGAGAGCCCATGTCGCAAGCCTTCCGCCCGTCCGCCTCCTCCGGCTTCGCCGCCGCGCTGCCGGACGTGCGCCACATCGCGACCATCGGCAACTACCCGCCCCGCCGCTGCGGCATCGCCACCTACACCTTCGACGTGCGCGCCGCGTTGATGGCCGCACGCGACGGCTTCACCTGCGACGTCGTCGCCATGCGGGACACGGGGGACGTCAACGCCTACCCGGCGGAGGTCACCTTCACCGTGCGCCACGAGGTGCGCGCCGACCACCTGGAGGCGGCGCGGCGCATCGAGGCGTCCGGCGCCGAGGTGATCCTGCTGCAGCACGAGTTCGGCATCTTCGGCGGCCCGGCCGGCGAGCACGTGCTGACGCTGCTGGACCACAGCTCCCTTCCGGTCGTCTCCGTGCTGCACACCGTGCTGTCGCAGCCCGACCCCGACCAGCGGCGCGTGTTCGAACGGCTGATCGCCCGCTCCGACCGGCTGATCGTCATGGCCGAGCGCGGCCGCGACATGCTGCGCGACGTGTGGGACGTGGCGGACGACAAGATCGTCGTCATCCCCCACGGCGCGCCTGACGAACTCCTGGTCGACACGGCTCCGCACAAGGCGGAACTCGGCTTCGCGGGCCGCGAGCTGCTGTTCACCTTCGGCCTGCTCTCCCCCGGCAAGGGCATCGAGACGGCGATCCGCGCCATGCCGGCGGTGGTCGCCGCCCGCCCGCAGGCGCTCTACCTCGTGCTGGGCGCCACGCACCCGCACCTCCTGGCGCGCGAGGGCGAGCGCTACCGCGAGGGCCTGAAGGCGTTGGCCGCCGAGCTGGGCGTGGGCGACCACGTGGCCTTCGTCGACGAGTACACCGACACGCCGCGCCTCCTGGAGCACCTGCGCGCGGCCGACCTCTACGTCACGCCCTACCTCAACGAGGCGCAGAGCACCTCCGGCACGCTCGCCTACGCTGCGGCGTTGGGCAAGCCGGTCATCTCCACGCCCTACTGGCACGCGCAGGAGCTGCTGGCCGACGGTCGCGGCGTGCTGACGCCGTTCGGCGACTCGGCCGCCATCGCGGCGGCGGCCATCGGCCTGCTCTCCTCGCCCGCGAAGCTGGCCGCCATGCGCGAGCGCATCTACGCCGCCACGCGCGGCACCGTCTGGAGCGCCCTGGCCGCCAACTACCTCGCGGCCTTCTCGGCGGTGCGCAGCGGCCGGGTGGTGGAGTTCCGCCGGCGCCGCGCCGCCCGCCCCGCGCCGCGTCCGCAGCCCTCCCTCGCCGGCGTGCGGCGCATGACCGACTCCTGCGGCATGCTGCAGCACAGCCTGTGGAGCCTGCCTGACCGCAACCACGGCTACTGCGTCGACGACAACGCCCGCGCCCTCATCCTCATGCACCGCCTGCCCGGCGCCGCCGACGCCGAGCGGCTGGCCATGGCCTCCACCTACGCGTCGTTCCTGGCCCACGCCTGGAACGACGCGGAGCAGTCGTTCCGCAACTTCATGAGCTACGAGCGCGCCTGGCTCGAGTCCCGCGGCTCGGAGGACAGCAACGCCCGCAGCTTCTGGGCCGTGTGCTCCACGGCCGTGGAGGCCCACGCGCCCGAGCAGCGCCGCTGGGCGCAGGCGTTCCTGCCGCGCCTGCTGCCGTCCATGGCGCGGCTCTCCTCGCCCCGCGCGGAAGCCTTCGTCGCCATCGGCCTGGCGCTGGTGGTGGGCTCCGGCTTCGCCACGCCGCCCATGCGCGAGCTCCTGCGCATCAAGGCCGAACGCCTTGCGGCCATGCTCGACGGGCGCGCCGAGGTCGGCGAGCCCTGGTTCGAAGCCTACCTGTCCTACGACAACGCCCGCCTGCCCGAAGCGCTGATCCGCACGGGCGTGGTGCTTGGCGACATGCGTCTGAAGCTCCTGGGCTTCGAGGCGCTGCTGTGGCTGTGCCGCAAGCAGACGGCGCCCTCCGGCTGCTTCCGCGCCGTGCCGACGGAGGACTTCGGCCGCACCCTCGACGCGGGCGGCCTGTTCGACCAGCAGCCCCTCGAGGCCTGGGCGGCGGTGGACGCCTGTCAGGCCGCCATCGAGGCCGGCGCCGACGCCGTCGTCTTCCGCGAGGAGATGGAGCGCGCCTTCGCCTGGTACCACGGCCGCAACGACCTGGGCGTGTCCCTGGTCGAGGCGGGCGACGGCGAGTGCTTCGACGGCCTCACCTGGGCGGGGGCCAACCAGAACCAGGGCGCCGAGTCCGTGCTCGCCTTCCAGCTTGCGAGCTGCACTCTGACCGGGCTAACCCGGAGCGACCGCCCGCGGCTCAGCGTGGGCGACCGCTGACCCCGGCCGCGGAGCCCCGCCGCGGCCCTTAGAGCCGAGGCGCCGTGCCCCCCGTCTCCCTGTCGCCCGTACGCCTGCGCCCCGAACCCGGGCGCGTGGTGATACGCCCGTTCCAGATCATGCCGGAGCAGATCCCCGGCCAGCCGCCCGTCAAGGCCGTGCGCGCCCAGCGGATCGCCGAGGCGGTGACGGCCATGGACATGCGCACCGTCCAGTCCGAGCTGGGCCTCGTCAGCAAGGACTTCGGCGCCCGCCATTGGCAGACCCGCCGCGTGTTCCTGGAGCGCTTCGAGCAGGTGCAGGCCGAGCTGGGCCTGCCCGACGACCTGCCGGAGCCGAAGAAGGAGCTGATCGGCGCCTACTTCTGCCACGAGTACTCCTACACCTCGGCCGCCCTGATGAACCCGTCGGTGGCGCCGCACCCCGACCAGTCGGGCCTGCGGCCGGGGTCGATGCGCTTCGTCATGTCGCTGCGGGCGGTGGGCGAGGGGCACATCAGCTCCATCGCCTTCCGCGAGGGAATCGTGACGTCGGACGGCGGCTTCGACCTCCTGCCGCAGCCGCCCTTCTCCATCGCCGCGCGCGCGGTGGAGATGTCTTCGCCCGAGAACGGCCTCTGCACGGAGGCGGAACGGTTCTACGAGGCGTCGCTCTCCGGCACGGTGATCTTCCCCTTCACCGCCCAGCAGCGCAACGGGCTGGAGGACCTTCGGCTGGTGGCGATGCGTGACGAGGAAGGGCCCGTGTGGATGGGCACCTACACCGCCTACTCCGGGCACGACATCGCCAGCGAGCTGATGGTCACGCGCGACTTCAAGAGCTTCCGCCTGTGCTCGGTGCAGGGCTCGGCGGCGCGCAACAAGGGCATGGCCCTGTTCCCCCGCAAGGTGGGAGACAAATACTGCATGATCGGCCGGCAGGACGGGGAGAACCTGTTCTTCATCGAGTCCGACGACCTGTTCACCTGGGGCGAGGGCCGCAAGCTGCTCGGCCCTGAGTATCCGTGGGACCTCGTGCAGATGGGCAACTGCGGCTCGCCCATCGAGATCGACGAGGGCTGGCTGCTGCTCACCCACGGCGTGGGCGCCATGCGCCAGTACGCCATCGGCGCGGCCCTGCTCGACAAGGACGACCCTTCAAAAGTGCTGGCGCGCACGCCCCTGCCGCTGATCTCCCCGTCCGACGAGGACCGGGAGGGCTACGTGCCCAACGTGGTCTACACCTGCGGCGGCATGGCGGTGGGCCGGCGGCTGTTCGTGCCCTACGGCGTGGCCGACAGCTCCGTCGCCTTCGGCTGGCTCGAGATCGACGACATCCTCGCCAGCATGGAGTAGGCGAAGGGCGTGCCGCCCCCCACCCCCCCCGCCGACCGGAGTTCCCCCCAGGCGCTGGACCTGGACGTCTGCGCCCGCGAACCGATCCGCACGCCCGGCGCCGTGCAGCCCCACGGCGCGCTCCTGGTGCTCGACGCGGAAACGCTGTGCGTCGTGCAGCGCAGCGCCAACGCCGACGCCTTCCTGGAGGGCGGGATCGAGGGCGACCGGGTGGTCGACGGGCTGGCCGCCAAGCTCGCCGCCTGGCGCGACTCCGACCAGCCCGCCCTGGTCGACCGGCTGGAGCGCGCCGACGGCCGCGCGCTGGACATCGCCGCCCACCGCGCGGGCGGGCGCCTCATGGTGGAGTTCGAGCCCGGCGAGCGCACGGAGACCCTGGAGACCCTCTACCCCCGCATCCGCGCCGGCGTGGACCGGATGGAAGCCGCCGCCGACCTCGCCGCCCTGGCGCGCACCGCCGCCCAGGTGGTGCGCGAGCTGACCGGGCTCGACCGGGTGATGATCTACCGCTTCGACGCGGACTGGAACGGCCAGGTGATCGCGGAGGCCCTGGCCGGCCCGCTGCCCTCCTACCTGCACCTGCGCTTCCCGGCGTCGGACATCCCCGCCCAGGCGCGCGAACTCTACACGCGCAACCGCCTGCGCCTGATCGCCGCCTCGTCCTACGCGCCAAGCCCCGTCGAGCCGGCCGCCGACCCGGCGACGGGAGCGCCCGTCGACATGTCGGACGTGGGCCTGCGCCACGTCTCGCCCGTGCACCTGGAATACATGCGCAACATGGGCACGGGCGCCTCCATGTCCGTGTCGATCCTGGTGGACGGGCGGCTGTGGGGGCTGATCTCCTGCCACAACCGCGAGCCGCGGCGGGTGACCATGCCCGTGCGCAACGCCTGCGACCTCCTGGGACAGGTGCTGGCCATGCGGATCGGCGCCCTCGACCGGGCGTCGCTCGCCGCCGAGCGGATCACGCTGAAGGGCGTGGAGACCGAACTGCTCGCGCGCATGTCGCGGGGCGAGGACTTCGCCGACGGTCTCGCCGACGCCGCGGACGTGTGGCTGTCCCTGGCCGACGCCACGGGCGCCGCCGTGTTCGGCGACGGCGGCCTGCGCCTGGCGGGCGACACTCCCCGCGAGGAGGACGTGCGCGCCCTGGCCGACTGGCTGCACCGCGAGCACCCTGCCGACATCTTCCACACCGAGTCGCTCGGGGCCGCGTTCCCCGGCGCGGAGCGCTACGCCGACCGGGCCAGCGGCCTCCTGGCCGTGTCGCTCTCGCAGACGCGGCCGCGCTACGTCCTGTGGTTCCGGCCGGAGGTGGTGCGCACCGTCGCGTGGGGCGGCGACCCGCATAAGCCGGTGCAGGCGCCCATGGACGGCGCGCCCGGCCGCCTGCACCCCCGCCATTCCTTCGACAGCTGGAAGGAGCTGGTGCGCGGCCGCGCCGCACCGTGGCGCCCGTCCGAGCTCGCCGCCGCCCAAGACTTCCGCCGCGCGGTGATCGAGCTGGTGCTGCACAGGGCCGAGGAACGGGCCCAGATGTCGGACGAGCTGCAGAAGTCCAACAAGGAGCTGGAGGCGTTCAGCTACTCCGTCAGCCACGACCTGCGTGCGCCCTTCCGCCACATCGTGGGCTACGCCGAGCTCTTGGATGAGCGCGAGCCGGGGATGAGCGGCGCGTCGCGCCGCTATCTCGCCTCCATCCGCGAGTCGGCGCTCTCGGCGGGGCGGCTGGTGGACGACCTCCTGGCGTTCTCCCGCCTGGGCCGCGCCAGCCTGTCTCGCTCGCGCGTGGACACCGCCAAGCTGTTCGACGAGGTGCGCCGCTCGCTGGAGCCCGAGTGGAGCGGGCGCGAGGTGGAGTGGCGCGTCTCGCCCCTGCCGGCGACCTACGGCGACCCGTCCATGCTGCGGCAGGTGCTGCTGAACCTGGTCGACAACGCGCTGAAATACTCCCGCGGCCGCACGCCCGCGGTGATCACCGTGACCGGCGAAGCCCTGACGGACCAGGTGGTGGTCACGGTGGCCGACAACGGCGTCGGCTTCGACATGGCCTATGTGGACAAGCTGTTCGGCGTGTTCCAACGCCTTCATCGGGCTGAGGATTTCGAGGGCACCGGCATCGGCTTGGCCCTGGCGCGCCGCATCGTGGAGCGTCATGATGGGCGCATCTGGGCGGAGGGGGAGCCCGGGCGCGGCGCGACCTTGCGATTCACCTTGCCCCGAAGAGCGCGAGCCGCCGTCGCCGACGGCCCGCGGGAGACGCTCCGTGGCTGACCTTCGCCCCATCCTGCTCGTCGAGGACAGCCCGCACGACCTCGAGCTGACGCTGTCCGCCCTGGCCAAGTGCCGGCTGGCCAACGAGATCGTGGTGGCCCGCGACGGCGCCGAGGCGCTCGACTGGTTCGCGCGCCGCGGCGCTTTCCGCGACCACCCGCCCGGCGACCCCGCCGTGGTGCTGCTCGACCTGAAGCTGCCGAAGATGGACGGGCTGCAGGTGCTGGCCGAGGTCAAGCGCGATCCGCGCCATCGCCAGGTGCCCGTGGTGATGCTCACCTCCTCGCGCGAGGAGAAAGACCTCGTGCGCTCCTACGACCTGGGCGTGAACGCCTTCGTGGTGAAGCCGGTCGAGTTCGGCCAGTTCCTCCAGGCCATCCAAGAGCTCGGCACGTTCTGGGCGGTCCTGAACGAGCCGCCCCCCTCCATGGGCGCGGGATCGGCCGTTCCGGCGTGACGGACGGACCCGAGGGCGCCTGCGATCCCGTCAGGCTGCTGTTCGTCGAGGACAGCCCGCTCGACGCCGAGCTGATCGTGATGGCGCTGCGCCGGGGCGGCGTGGAGGTGGTGGTCGACCAGGTGGCGGACGCCCCCGCCTTCGAAGCGGCGCTGGCGCGCGGCGGATTCGACCTGATCCTCTCCGACTACCAGCTGCCCGGCTTCGACGGCCTGCAGGCCCTGGCCCTGGCCCGCCGCCGCGCGCCGGAGACGCCGTTCATCTTCGTCTCGGGCGTGATGGGCGAGGAGCGCGCCGTGGAGACGCTGAAGGAGGGCGCGGTCGACTATGTGCTCAAGCAGCGCCTCACCCGCCTGCCCTCCGCCGTGCGGCGGGCGCTGGACGAGGCGCGCGAGCGGCGCGACCGCCGCGCCGCCGACGAGCGCGGCCGCCTCTTGGTCGCCGAGCTGAGCCACCGGGTGAAGAACACGCTGGCCACCGTGGTCTCCGTGGCGCGTCTGACGCTGAAGCGGGCCGAGTCGCTGGAGGCGTTCCAGGAGGGTTTCTTCGGCCGCCTGAACGCCCTGGCCGACGCCAACAGCCTGATCTTCGAGGCGAACTGGGGCGAGACGGACATCCGCCGCGTGCTGGAGCGCACGCTCAAGCCCTTCGGCCAGGGCGCCGGCAGCTTCCGTTTCGAGGGCGACGTGCTGCCGCTGCCGCCCAAGCCGGCGGTGGCGCTCAGCCTCGTGTTCCACGAGCTCGGCACCAACGCGGCCAAGTACGGCGCCCTGTCGCGCGACGGCGGGGTGGTGGACGTCTCGTGGAGCGTCGACGCCGAGCGTCGCGTGCAGCTGGTCTGGCGCGAGCACGGCGGGCCGCCCGTGACGCCGCCCACGCGCCAAGGCTTCGGCGCGACCCTGATCGAGCGCAGCCTCCGCTATGAGCTCGACGGCCGCGCCCGCGTGACCTATCCGGCGGAGGGGCTGGAGGCGCGGCTCGACTTCTCGGCCGACTGGAGCCGGTCGGCCTGGACCGACGCCGCCGAACTGGCCGAGCAGGCCGCCGCGCGCGCCGCCAACGGCGCCGAGCGCAGCCCGACCTCCGTCTAGCGACGCGCGTCCGGTGACGGGCCCGCGCCCGGGCCGGCGACGGGCTCCGCCAGGATTTCGGGCGCCGCGCACGGGCAGGCGGCCAGAAGATCCGACACCGTGATGCGCGACAGCCGCTCGGCCGCGGCGATGTCGGCGGCCTTGATGGCGGCGGAGACCTGCACCGGGATGCGCTCGCCCACGGGGCAGCCCCGCGCCCCGGGCGGCGGGCAGCCCAGGTGCGCGCCGCCGCCCACGGCGCGCAGAACCCGCTCCAGCGTGATCCGCTCGGGCGCGACCAGCAGCCACGCTCCGCCCGCGGCGCCCGCGCGCGTGCCGATCAGCCCGTCCTTGGCCAAAAGCGCGGTGACTCGGCGCACCACCACGGGGTTGGTGGGCATGGAGGCCGCCAGCGCGGCCGACGAGATCGCGCTGCACGGCGAGGTGGCGCCCGCGTGCGCCAGGTAGGCGAGGGCGTGGGCCGCGACGGGAAAGCGCTGGCTGTCGCTCATGGCCGGGTGAGGGTGATCGTGACTGGCACTGCGACAGATACGTAATGCACCCGCGCGCGCGCGCAACGCATCCGCTCGGCCGCGTTGAACCCCCGCACGGAAAAGACTATCTCGTCGCGCCCGCGTCACACCGGGTTGAGGAGCGGGGTCGCGCACGCGCCGTCGGGGCGCAGGGGCGCCTCCTGCGCTCCGGAGGAGTTCGATGGCTTCTGAAGCCGTGGGCGGCGCCGCGTCGACGTCGGCCCTCCCTTCGCCCGCAGGGGACGCGGCGGGCTTCCGCATTCCCGCGCCCAAGGACCCTCCCGCCGCCGACGCGCCGGCTCACGGCCGCACGGGCGCCAAGGGCCACGCCGGCTTCTGGGGCCTGGCGGTGGGTTCGGCCGGCATCGTCTATGGCGACATCGGCACGAGCCCGCTCTACGCCTTCCGCTCGGCCCTGCAGCCCATCGCCGACAGGGCGCGGGCGGCGGACGTGATCGGCGTGGTGTCGCTGGCGCTGTGGGCCATGATCCTGGTGGTCACGGTCAAGTACGTCCTCTTCCTGATGCGCGCGGACAACAAGGGCGAGGGGGGCGTGCTCTCGCTGATGGCCCTGGCGCAGCGCGCCATGGGCCGGCGCACGCGCGTGATCTTCGTGCTGGGGCTCCTGGGGGCCGCCCTGTTCTACGGCGACAGCATCATCACGCCCGCCGTTTCCGTGCTGGGGGCGGAGGACGGGCTGAAGACGCTGCCCGGCTTCGGTCCCAAGGTCACGACCGAGTTGGTGATGATCATCAGCGTGGTCATCCTGATCGGCCTGTTCCTGGTGCAATCGCGCGGGACGGCGCGTGTGGGGGCGCTGTTCGGGCCGGTGATGCTGGTGTGGTTCGCCGTGATCGCCGCCCTGGGCGTGCTGCACATCAAGGACGCGCCGGAGATCTTCTGGGCGTTCAATCCCTGGTACGGCGTGCACCTGATCCTGACGCACGGCTACTCGGGCTTCCTGGTGCTGGGCTCGGTGTTCCTGACGGTGACGGGCGGAGAGGCGCTCTACGCCGACATGGGCCACTTCGGCCGCTGGCCGATCCAGGCGACCTGGCTGTTCCTGGTGCTGCCCGCCCTGGCTCTGAACTACCTGGGGCAGGGGGCCTTCGCCCTCAACGCCCTGCACGCCGCCCACCGCGCCGGCGGCCACCTGGCGGACGCCAACTGGTTCTACGTCATGGCGCCCGACACCCTGCGCCTGCCGTTGGCGCTCCTGGCCACCTTCGCCTCCGTGGTGGCGAGCCAGGCGGTGATCACCGGCGCCTTCTCGCTGACCCAGCAGGCGATCCTCCTGGGCCTCTTGCCGCGCATGGACGTGCGGCGCACCAGCGAGACGCAGTCCGGCCAGATCTTCCTGCCGCAGATAAACAACCTCCTGCTCGTGGGCGTGCTGCTGCTGGTGGTGATGTTCCGCGACGCCGACAGCCTGGCGCACGCCTACGGCTTGGCGGTGACGGGCACCATGCTGGTGACCACCATCCTGGCCTACATCGTGGTGCGCCGCATGTGGAGGTGGCGCCTGTGGCAGGCGGCGTTCCTGATCGCGCCCTTGGTGACGCTGGACGCCGTCTTCCTTGCGGCGAACATGCTCAAGATCGTCTCCGGCGGCTGGTTCCCGCTGCTGCTCGGCGGCTCGTTGTTCCTGGTGATGTCCACCTGGGTGCGCGGCTCGCAGATCCTGACGGACAAGACGCGGCGCGAGGCGATCCCCATCGCCGACCTGATCACCATGCTGGGCGCCCGCCGCCCGCACCGCGCCCCGGGCACGGCCATCTTTCTCACCAGCGACCCGGAGATGACGCCGGTCGCCCTGATGCACAACCTGAAGCACAACAAGGTGCTGCACGACAAGAACGTGATCCTGACGGTGCGCACCGCCGAGACGCCGCGCGTGCCGGAAGCCGAGCGCGTCAAGATCGTCCCCATCAACGACGACTTCCGCAAGGTGGTGGTGAACTACGGCTTCATGGAGACGCCCAATGTGCCCAAGGCGCTGGGCGTGTGCCGCAAACAGGGGCTCAAATTCGACATCATGTCGACGTCGTTTTTCCTGGGGCGCCGCTCCGTCGTGCCCTCCGCGCAGAGCGG
This sequence comes from uncultured Caulobacteraceae bacterium, assembly GCA_964242255.1. Lineage (GTDB taxonomy): Bacteria > Pseudomonadota > Alphaproteobacteria > Caulobacterales > Caulobacteraceae > JASLDZ01. Next base: position 14,647 of record CAXTCO010000029.1, read on the forward strand.
CATGCCGCTCTGGCAGGACAACATCTACATCTTCCTGCTGCGCAACGCCGCCAACCCGACCGACTTCTTCCGCATCCCGCCCGGCCGCGTGGTGGAGATGGGGGCGCAGGTCACCGTCTAGGCTTCGTCCGCCCGCGGAGCGCGCGCGGCGGCGCGACGCCCGCCACCCACGCCAGCCACCCGGCGACGGGCAGCAGCACCGCCGTCGAGGCGGCGCGGATCGTGAACTCCAACGCGAAGAGGGCGGGGTCGCGCGCCCGCACGACCGGCCCGTGCCGCACCTCGATGACGCCGTGCGCGATCGCCTGGACGCACAGCCACGCGCAGGCGCCGCCGAGGACGGTGAACAGCAGGGCCACGGCGAGCAGGCCGAGCTGGACCCTCGGCGGCGAGCGTCGAACGGGTTTGGACATCGACCGAGGCTCCGGCCTTGCGGTCGCGGCCGCAAGGCCCTTTAAGGCCGCGCCTCCCGCGCAAGGACCCGCCGCCCATGTTCGCCGACAAGCGCCCCGTGAAGAAGGTGGTGCTCGCCTACTCCGGCGGGCTCGACACCTCCATCATCCTGAAGTGGCTCCAGACGGAGTACGGCGCGGAGGTGGTGACCTTCACCGCCGACCTCGGCCAGGGCGAGGAGCTGGAGCCCGCGCGCCGCAAGGCCGAACTCCTGGGCATCAGGCCTGAGAACATCTTCATCGACGACCTGCGCGAGGAGTTCGTGCGGGACTTCGTGTTCCCCATGTTCCGCGCCAACACGGTCTACGAGGGGCAGTACCTCCTCGGCACCTCCATCGCGCGGCCGCTGATCGCCAAGCGGCAGATCGAGATCGCCCGCCAGGTCGGCGCCGACGCGGTGTGCCACGGGGCCACCGGCAAGGGGAACGACCAGGTCCGCTTCGAGCTCGGCTACTACGCCCTGGAGCCCGACATCCGCGTGATCGCCCCCTGGCGCGAATGGGAGTTCAAGAGCCGCGAGCGGCTGCTGGAGTTCGCCGAGCAGAACCAGATCCCCATCGCCAAGGACAAGCGCGGCGACGCCCCCTTCTCCGTCGACGCCAACCTCCTGCACAGCTCCAGCGAGGGCAAGGTGCTGGAGGACCCGGCGGTGGAGGCGCCCGAATTCGTCCACATGCGCACCATCAGCCCGGAGGACGCGCCCGACACGCCCACCGTGTTCGACCTGGAGTTCGAGCGCGGCGACCCGGTGGCCATCGACGGCCAGCGCCTCTCGCCCGCCGAGATGCTGACCCGGCTGAACCAGCTCGGCCACGACAACGGCGTCG
>CAXTCO010000030.1:0-15848 GCA_964242255.1 uncultured Caulobacteraceae bacterium
TCGTGCGCGGCGCCTCGCTGGTGGTCTGGGCGGTGAAGGACGGCATGGACGCCGCGGCCGACGTCCACCGCTGGCTGCAGGGCCGCGCACCCGGTGGGCGACCGGCCGCCGCCGGCCGCGGAGTGAGCCGTTGAGCTTCACTTATGAAGAGATGCGCGACCGCCTTGTCGCAGCCGGCGCCTACGAGCCGGGGAGCGAGCGCGACGCGTGCGGCGTGGGCCTCGTCTGCGCCCTGGACGGCCAGCCGCGGCGCGAGGTGGTGGAGCTCGCCATCCGCAGCCTCAAGGCGGTGTGGCACCGGGGCGCGGTGGACGCGGACGGCAAGACCGGCGACGGCGCGGGCGTGATGCTGTCGGTGCCGCAGCGTTTCTTCGCCGAGCAGGCGGAGCGCACCGGCCACCGCCTGCGCCCCGGCCCCATCGCCGTCGGCCAGATCTTCCTGCCGCGCACCGATCTCGCGGCGCAGGAGGCGTGCCGCACGCTGGTGGAGAGCGAGGTGCTGGCCGCCGGCTTCTACATCTACGGCTGGCGCCAGACGCCCATCGACCCGACGGTGATCGGCGACAAGGCCGTCGCCACCCGGCCGGAGATCGAGCAGATCCTGCTCGCCCCGCCGCCCGGCCCGGGCGGCGCGCCCCTCGACGGCGAGGCGCTGGAGCGCGCCCTGTTCCTCGTGCGCAAGCGCATCGAGGCGCGGGCGGCGGGGCAGCCGCACATGTACGTCTGCTCCCTGTCGGCGCGCTCGCTCGTCTACAAGGGCATGTTCCTGGCCGAGCACATCGACGCCTTCTACCCCGACCTGCGCGACCCGCGGTTCGAGGCGGCGGTGGCCGTGTTCCACCAGCGCTACAGCACCAACACCTTCCCGGAGTGGCGCCTCGCCCAGCCCTTCCGCATGCTGGCGCACAACGGCGAGATCAACACCCTGCGCGGCAACGCCAACTGGATGCGCAGCCACGAGATCCGCATGGCCGCCCGCGCCTTTGGCGGACACCAGGACGACGTGAAGCCCGTGATCCAGCCCGGCGGCTCCGACTCCGCGGCGCTGGACAACGTGTTCGAGACCCTGGTGCGCGCCGGCCGCTCGGCGCCCATGGCCAAGGCGCTGCTGATGCCGGAGGCCGCCTCGCCCCACATGCCGCCGGAGCACGCCGCGCTCTACGGCTACTGCAACGCGGTGATGGAGCCGTGGGACGGCCCCGCCGCCCTGTGCGCCACCGACGGCCGCTGGGTCGTGGCCGGCAAGGACCGCAACGGCCTGCGCCCGCTGCGCACCGCGGTCACCGACGACGGCCTGCTGATCGTGGGCTCCGAGGCGGGCATGAGCGGCGTCGCCGACGCGCGCATCGTGCGCAAGGGCCACATCACCGCCGGCCGCATGATCGCCGTCGACCTCGCGCCCGACGATGGGGGAGCCGGCCGCCTCTACGGCGAGGGCGAGATCATCGACGCGCTGGCCGCCGCACACCCCTACGCCGAGTGGCTTGGGAACGTGCTCGCGCTGGAGCCCCGCATCGGCCCCGGCCCCGAGCCCCGCCGCTACGGCGCGGACGAGCTGCGCCGCCGCCAAGCCGCCGCAGGATGGAGCCTGGAGGACCTGGAGCTGATCCTCGCGCCCATGGCCGAGGAAGCGAAGGAGGCGGTCGGCTCCATGGGCGACGACACGCCCCTGGCCGTGCTGAGCGAGCGCCACCGCCCCCTCAGCCATTATTTCCGCCAGGCTTTCGCGCAAGTCACCAATCCGCCCATCGATCCCTTGCGTGAGGCGGGGGTCATGAGCCTGAAGACCCGCTTCAAGAACCTCGGCAACATCCTGGCCGAGGACGAGACGCAGACGGACGTCTACGTGCTGGAAAGCCCCGTGCTCACCACCGGCATGTTCGAGCGCGTGGTGCGCGTCATCGGCCCCGAGCCCATCGCCACGGTCGACTGCACCTTCGCCCGGCCCGACGCGCCCTCCCCCGGAAGCGCGCCGCCCGGCGCGGCCCTGCGCGGGGCGCTGGACCGCATCCGCGCGGAGGCGGAGGAGGCGGCGCTCTCCGGCCGCTCCCAGATCGTGCTCACCGACGAGGGCTCCGGACCCGGACGCATCGCCATCCCCTCCATCCTGGCCGTGGGCGCGGTGCACGCCTTCCTCGTGGCGCGCGGCCTGCGCTCCTACGTCTCGCTGATCGTGCGGGCGGGCGACTGCCTCGACGTGCACGCCTTCGCCGTTCTCGTCGGCGTAGGGGCCACGGCGGTGAACGCCTACCTCGCCCAGGAGAGCTTCCAGGACCGGCAGGAGCGCGGCCTCTCCGGCCCGCTGACGTTCGGCGACGTCTGCCTGAACCACAAGAAGGCGGTGGAGGCCGGGCTCCTCAAGATCCTGTCCAAGATGGGCGTCAGCGTCGTCTCGGCCTACCGCGGCGGCTACAACTTCGAGGCGGTGGGCCTCAGCCGCGCCCTGGTGGCCGAGCTCTTCCCCGGCATGACCAGCCGCATCTCCGGCGTCGGCCTGCCCGGCATCGAGCGGCAGTGCGCCGCCCTGCACGCCCGCGCCTGGGCCGGGTTCGGGGAGGGCGCCGCCGCGCCCTTGCCGGTGGGCGGCTTCTACCGCCAGCGGCGCACGGGCGAGGCGCACGCGTTCGAGGCGCAGGCCATCCACGCCCTGCAGAGCGCCTGCGACCGCGGCGACTACACCGCCTACAAGGCCTTCAGCGACCTGATGCGGCCCAGTGCGGACAAAGGGCGGCCGATCGCGTTGCGCGACCTCCTGGAGGTGAAGCCCGACCGTGCGCCGGTCGCCCTGGACGAGGTCGAGAGCGTCAACGCGCTGCGCCAGCGCTTCCTGACGCCGGGCATGAGCCTGGGCGCCCTCAGCCCCGAGGCGCACGGCGTGCTCAACGTCGCCACCAACCGCATCGGCGCGCGCTCCGTCTCCGGCGAGGGCGGCGAGGACCCGGCGCGCTACGCCCCCCTGCCCAACGGCGACAACGCCAACAGCGCGGTCAAGCAGATCGCCAGCGGCCGCTTCGGCGTCACGGCCGAATACCTGAACGCCTGCCGCGAGATCGAGGTCAAGGTGGCGCAAGGGGCCAAGCCCGGCGAGGGCGGCCAGCTGCCCGGCTTCAAGGTCACGCCGCTGATCGCCCGCCTGCGCCACGCCACCCCCGGCGTGACCCTGATCAGCCCCCCGCCGCACCACGACATCTACTCGATCGAGGACCTGGCGCAGCTCATCTACGACCTGAAGCAGGTCAACCCCGTCGCCAAGGTGACGGTGAAGCTGGTGGCGCGCTCCGGCATCGGCGCGGTGGCCGCGGGCGTCGCCAAGGCCAAGGCGGACACCATCCTGATCAGCGGCCACGTGGGCGGCACGGGCGCCTCGCCGCAGTCGTCGATCAAATACGCCGGCGCGCCGTGGGAGCTGGGCCTCAGCGAGGCGCACCAGGTGCTCACCCTCAACAACCTGCGCCACAGCGTGACCCTGCGCACCGACGGCGGCCTGCGCACCGGCCGCGACGTGGTGGTCGCCGCCCTCCTCGGCGCGGAGGAGTTCGGCCTCGGCACCGCCAGCCTGATCGCCGTCGGCTGCCTGATGGTGCGCCAGTGCCACAGCAACACCTGCCCCGTCGGCGTCTGCACGCAGGACGAGAAGCTCCGCGCCAAGTTCAGCGGCACGCCCGACAAGGTGGTGAACCTCTTCACCTTCATCGCCGAGGAGACGCGCGAGATCCTCGCCGCCCTGGGCGCGCGCACCCTGCAGGAGGTGGTCGGCCGCACCGACCTGCTCCAGCAGGTGAGCCGGGGCGGCGAGCACCTCGACGACCTCGACCTCAACCCGCTGCTGGTGCGCGCCGACCCGACCGCCGCGCCGCCGCCCTACCCGCGCCTCCGCACACCCGTGCCCCCCTCGCTCGACGAGGAGGTGCTGCGCGACGCCGCCGCCCTGTTCGCCCACGGCGAGAAGATGCAGCTGGCCTACACGGTGCGGAACACGCAGCGCGCCATCGGCGCGCGCGTCTCGTCCGAGATCGTCCGCCGCTTCCCCGTCAAGGACGGGAGGGGAGGGCTGGACGACGGCCGCCTGACGCTGCGCCTGTCCGGCTCGGCGGGGCAGAGCCTCGGCGCCTGGGGGGTGCGCGGCCTGCGCATCGAACTGACGGGCGAGGCCAACGACTACGTGGGCAAGGGCCTCTCCGGCGCGGTGATCGCCGTGCGCCCCCCTGCGCACCTCGCCGGCTCGGGGGCCGATCCCGGGGCGCAGGCGCTGATCGGCTCCACCTGCCTCTACGGCGCGACGGGCGGCGCCCTCTACGCGGCGGGTCTGGCGGGCGAGCGCTTCGCCGTGCGCAACTCGGGCGCGGTGACGGTGGTGGAGGGCTGCGGCGCCAACGGCTGCGAATACATGACGGGCGGCGAGGCCGTGGTGCTCGGCCCCACCGGCCCCAACTTCGCCGCGGGCATGACGGGCGGCATGGCCTGGGTGCTGGACGACGCCGGCGACCTCGCGCGCCGGCTGAACGGCGACAGCGTGGTCGCCTCCGCCGTCGGCCCGCTCTGGGGCGAGCGCCTGCGCGCCCTCGTCACCGCCCACGCCCGCGAGACGGGCAGCCCCCGCGCCGCCGGGCTCCTGAGCGACTGGCCGCGCGCCCTGCCGCGCTTCGCGCAGGTGTGCCCCAAGGAGAGGGTCGCGCGGCTGGAGCTGCCGCTGGCGGCGTGACGGCGGCCAGGCGACCGCCGACGCGCCGGACTCCATTCCGTAACTGCGAACCGTTACAAGCCCCCCGTGCCCGCCGCCGCCGCCGTCCCGTCCGCGAACGCGCCCTCCGCGCGCCTGAGCGCCGCCGAGAGCGGGCGGCTGACCGCGCTCGCCACCACCGTCTCCGTGCTCACCGCGCTGGCGTTGACGGTGGTCAAGGCCGCGGCGTGGCGGTGGAGCGGCTCGACCTCGCTCCTGGCCTCCACGGCGGACTCCGCGCTCGACCTCTTGGCCGCCCTCGGCGCCTTCTGGGCGGTGCGCTACGCCGTGGCCCCGCCCGACGCCGAGCACCGGTTCGGCCACGGCAAGGCGGAGGCTTTCGCCAGCCTGCTCCAGGCCGGCCTCGTCACCGCCTCCGCGGCCCTGATCGGCCGCGAGGCGGTGGGCCACGCGCTGCGCCCCACGCCCGTGCGGGCCGAGGCCGCAGGCTTGGCGGTGATGGCCGTCTCCCTCGCGGCGACCCTCGCCCTGCTGGCCCTGCAGAGCTCGGTGGTTCGCCGCACGCGCTCGGTGGCCGTGGCGGGCGACCGGGCGCACTACGCCGCCGACCTCCTGTCCAACCTCGCCGCCGTCGCGGGCTTGGCCCTGGCGCGGCTGACCGGCGACCCGCGGTGGGACGCCCTCGCCGGCCTCGTCGTCGCCGTCTGGCTGGCCTGGGGCGCCGTCGGCGTGTTCCGCACCGCCAGCCGCGAGATCATGGACCGCGAGCTGGACGAGCCCGAGCGCGAGCGCATCCTCGAGCTCGCCTGCGCCGACGACCGCATCGTGGGCGTGCACCAGGTGCGCACCCGCGCCAGCGGTCCCTTCCTCCACGTGCAGATGCACATGGACCTGCAGCCGGACCAATCGCTGATCGAGGCGCACGCGGTGATCGCGGCGGCCGAGCGGCGCATCCTGCGGGTGTTCCCCTCCGCCGACGTGCTGATCCACCCGGACCCCTACGGCCACGCCGAGGTGCACGAGCGAGAGTTCGACGGCGCGAGCTGACGCCCCGCCGCGAGCCGTCGTTGCCGGACGGGACCGCAGGCCCTAACACGCGCCGTGACCTCTGGAGGCCGCATGCCCACCTACGACGTCGCCGCCGTCGGCAACGCCATCGTCGACGTGCTCGCGCCCGCCGACGACGCCTTCCTCGCCGCAGAGGGCCTGGAGAAGGGCTCCATGGGCCTGATCGACGACGCCCGCGCCCGCGACCTCTACGCGCGCATGGGCGCCGGCGTGGAGGCCAGCGGCGGCTCGGCGGCCAACACGGTGGCGGGCGTGGCCTCCCTCGGCGGGCGCGCGGCCTACGTCGGCAAGGTGGGCGACGACCCGCTGGGCGCCGTGTTCACCCGCGAGATCCGCGCGGGCGGCGTCACCTTCCACCCGGCGGTCGGCGCGGGCGAGCTGAGCGGCCGCTGCCTGGTGAACGTGACGCCGGACGGCCAGCGCACCATGTCGACCTTCCTGGGTGCGGCCAGCACGCTCACCCCCGCCGACGTGGACACCGCGGTGATCGAGGACGCGGCGATCGTCTACCTGGAGGGTTACCTGTTCGATCCCGAGGCGGCGCGGCGCGCCTTCGAGATGGCCGCCGACGCCGCGCGCGTCGGGGGCGGGCGCACGGCGCTGACCCTGTCCGACGCCTTCGTGGTGGAGCGCCACCGCGAGGAGCTGCTCCGCTTCCTGCCGCGCCTCGACATCCTGTTGGCCAACGAGGCGGAGGTCATGGCGCTGTGGCGCACCATCGACCGAGAGGAGGCCCTGGCGCGCACCGCCGAGGCCGTGCCGCTCGCCGCCGTGACGCTGGGCGCCGAGGGTTCGGCGGTGCTTCGGCGCGAGCAGCGCTTCGCCGTCGCGGCCGGCCCGGTCGAGGCCGTGGTGGACACCACCGGCGCGGGCGACCAGTACGCCGCAGGCTTCCTGCTGGGCCTCGCGCGCGACCTGCCGGTCGAGGTCTGCGCCAAGCTCGGCCACCTGGCGGCGGCGGAGGTGATCGCCCACTACGGCCCCCGCCCGCAGACCCCGCTGGAACCCCTGGCGCGGGCCGCGGGCCTGCTCTGAGTCGCATGCCGATGGCCCGCTCCGCCGACTTGGCCCGCAAGACCAAGGAGACGCGCATCGCCGTGCGCCTCGACCTGGACGGGACGGGCGCGTGCCGGGCGGCCACCGGGGTCGGCTTCTTCGACCACATGCTGGACGGCTGGGCCCGCCACGCCGGCTTCGACCTCGACGTCTCCTGCGAGGGCGACCTCCACATCGACGACCACCACACGGTGGAGGACGTGGGCATCGTCCTCGGCCAGGCGTTCAAGGCGGCGTGCGGCGGCTTCCGCGGCGTGCGCCGCTTCGGCCACGTCTACACGCCCATGGACGAGACGCTGACGCGCTGCGCCGTGGACCTCAGCAACCGCCCCTACCTGATCTGGCGCGTGAGCTTCCCCACGCCCAAGATCGGGACCTTCGACACCGAGTTGTTCCGCGAGTTCCACCACGCCTTCGCCATGAACGCGGGCGCCTGCGTGCACCTGGAGACGCTCTACGGCGCCAACAGCCACCACATCGCCGAGAGCGGCTTCAAGGCCCTGGCCCGCGCCCTGCGCACCGCCGTCGAGCCCGACCCCAAGGCCGGCGGAGAGGCGGTCTCCACCAAAGGCGTGCTGTGAGCGTCACCGCGCTGGTCGACTACGAGATCGGCAACCTGCGCTCCGCCGAGAAGGCGCTTCAGGCCGCCGCCCGCGCCGCGCCGGACGCGCAGGAGGTGGTCGTCACCGCCGACCCGGACGCCCTGCTCGCCGCCGACCGCATCGTGCTGCCGGGCGTGGGCGCCTTCCGCGCCTGCATGGCCGCGCTGGACGCCCGCCCCGGCCTGCGCGAGGCCCTGACCGAGGCGGTGCGGGTCCGCGGCGCGCCGTTCCTGGGCGTGTGCGTCGGCATGCAGATGCTCGCCGGCCGCGGCCTGGAGTTCGGCGAGACGCCCGGCCTCGGCTGGATCCCCGGCGAGGTGCGCCGCCTGGAGCCGGACGACCCCCGGGCCAAGACGCCGCACATGGGCTGGAACACCGTCCGCGCCGCGATCCCGCACCCGCTGATCCACGACGGCCGCGACCTCTACTTCACCCACAGCTTCGCTTTCCATCCTGCGGACGGGGGCGACGTGATCGCCGACGTCGACCACGGCGGCCGCTTCACCGCGGCGGCGGCCCGCGACAACGTGGCGGGCGTGCAGTTCCACCCGGAGAAGAGCGGCGCCGCCGGCCTGGATCTGATCGGCCGCTTCCTGGCGTGGCGGCCCTCGTGACCGCCTGCGCGAACGGAAGCACGGGATGACCGCCCTCACCCTCTACCCCGCCATCGACCTGAAGGCCGGCCGCTGCGTGCGCCTGCTCAAGGGCGAGATGGATGCGGCCACGGTCTACAACGACAGCCCCGCCGACCAGGCGCGCCGCTTCCGCGACGCCGGCTTCACCCGCCTGCACGTGGTGGACCTGGACGGCGCCTTCGCGGGCGCCAGCGTCAACGCCGCCGCCGTCTCCGCCATCCTCGCCTCCACGGACGCCCCCGTGCAGCTGGGCGGCGGCGTGCGCGACCGCGCCGGGATCGCCCGCTGGTTGGAGGCCGGCGTCGCCCGCGTGATCCTGGGCACGGCCGCTGTGCGCGACCCGGGCCTGGTGCGCGCCGCCGCCCGCGAGCACCCCGGCCGCATCGCCGTGGGCGTGGACGTGCGGGACGGCCGCGTGGCGACTTCCGGCTGGGCGGAGGCGTCCGAGCTCTCCGCCGCCGACGTGGCGCGCCGGTTCGAGGACGCGGGCGTCGCCGCCCTGATCATCACCGACATCAGCCGCGACGGCGCCCTGTCCGGCGTCAACGTCGCCGCCACGGGCGAGCTGGCCGACGCGGTGGACATCCCGGTGATCGCCTCGGGAGGCGTGGCCTCCGTCGCCGACCTGGAGGCGCTGCGCCGCTGGCCCGGCCGCGCCATCGAGGGCGCCGTCCTCGGCAAGAGCCTCTACGAGGGCGCGGTCGAGCCGGCCCAGGCCCTGAGGGTCGCCGGCGCCGAGCGCCCGCGGGCGGACGCCGCGCGATGACCGTCAAGACGCGCGTCATCCCCTGCCTGGACGTGAAGGACGGCCGGGTGGTGAAAGGCGTGAACTTCGTCGCCCTGCGTGACGCGGGCGACCCCGTGGAGCAGGCGCAGGCCTACGACGCGGCGGGCGCCGACGAGCTGATGTTCCTCGACATCACCGCCTCGTCCGACGGCCGCGGCCTGATCCTTGACGTGATCGCGCGCACGGCCGACGTCTGCTTCATGCCCCTGTCGGTCGGCGGCGGCGTGCGCTCCGTGGAGGACGCGCGGCGGCTGCTGCGCGCGGGGGCGGACAAGGTGAGCATCAACACCGCCGCCGTAGAGCGTCCCGAACTCCTCGGCGAGTGCGCCGACGCGTTCGGCTCGCAGGCCGTGGTGGCGGCGGTGGACGTGAAGCAGGCGGCCCCCGGCCCCGACGGCTCGCCGCGCTGGGAGGTGTTCACCCACGGCGGTCGCCGCGCCACGGGCCTCGACGGCGTGGATTACGCCCGGCTCGCGGCGGAGAAGGGCGCGGGCGAGATCCTGCTGACCTCCATGGACCGCGACGGCGCCAAGACCGGCTACGACCTGCCGCTGCTGCGCGCGGTCACGACCGCCGTGTCCGTGCCCGTGATCGCCTCGGGCGGCGCCGGGGGCGTCGGGCACCTGGTCGAGGCCGTGCGCGACGGCGGGGCCGACGCGGTGCTCGCCGCGTCCATCTTCCACTTCGGCGAGGCGAGCGTGGGAGAGGCCAAGGCCGCCCTGCGCGCCGCCGGCCTGTCCGTGCGGGAGGCCGCGTGAGCGCCGAGCGCCTCGCCGCGGCCCTGCAGGCGCTGGCCGGCACGGTGGAAGCGCGCCGAGGGGCCGACCCGGCGAGCTCCTATACCGCCCAGCTCCTCGCCGACCCGCTGCGCGCCGCCAAGAAGCTCGGCGAGGAGGCGGTGGAGGCCGCAATCGCCGCGGCCGCCCTGGCGTCGGGCGCAGGCGAGGCCGACGCCCTGGCTGGCGAGGCCGCCGACGTGCTCTACCACTGGCTGGTGCTTATGGCCGCCTGCGGCGTCGACACGGACGCCGTGGCCGCCAAGCTGGAGGCGCGCACCGGCCGCTCCGGCCTGGACGAGAAGGCCTCGCGCGCAGGCGCGGGCGACGCCCGGGCGTAGGCGGCGGCTGCGGCCCCCGTCAGGGCGCCTTCCTGAGCTCGCCCGTGGCGATGGGCCGGAAGGGAGCGCCGGGCGGCGACATGCCGAAGCTCACCGCCAGCACGCCCGGCGCCGTCAGGCGGTAGCCGAGGCGGAACACCGGCCCGCCCGCGGGGTCGCTGGTGAAGGTCACCGCCCGCCCGGGCTCCACCTCCGCCCGGACGTAGTGGATCACATGGCGTCCGTCGGCGTAGTCGGCGCGGACCGCCCCGCCCTCCGGCCACACCATCATGATCTGGTCGAAGCCGCCGGCCGCGGCGCCCTTGGCGTCGCGCAGGTCGGTGTGGTCGCGCCGCAGGATCACCTGCCCGCCCGCCTCGACGGTGAAGGTCGACCCGCCCGTCGCGCTGCCGCCCGTGTCGGCCACGGCGCCCGGCGCGGCGCTGGCCCAACCGCCGAGCAGGAACTCCATCCCGGCGAGCCCCGGCTGGAGCTCCTGCGCCGCAGCGGGGGCGGGTGTGGCCGGCAGCGCCAGGGCGAGCAGCAGGAGCTTCATGGTCGCGTCCTCCGCGGTGCAGCCTGGCGGAGCATCACAGCCGCTCCAGCCCCAAGGCGTCCACCACCGCGCCGGCGGGCAGCGGCGGGGCGCCGGCGGGGCGGCGGATCAGGGCGTCGGCGGCGGCGAACACGGCCACGAGGGAGCTGTCCTGGTCGGGAAAGACGCGGGCCAGCGTGGTCCCGTCCTCCGCCGCGTGCAGGCGGGCGCGCATCCAGTGCTCGCGGGGGCCGGTGGCGGGCAAGGGCGCGGCCAAGCGCACGGGGCGGATCGGGAAGGCCGGGTCGGCGCCCTGCCAGGTGAGGAGCAGGGGGCGCAGGAACAGCTCGGCGCAGACCAGGGCGGAGGCCGGGTTGCCCGGCAGGCCCAGCACGCGCCGGCCGTCGGCCAGGCGGCCGGACCAGGTCGGCTTGCCCGGACGCACGTTCACGCTGGCCACCGCCAGCTCCAGGCCGAGCCGCCCCAGCGCCGGCTTGACGAGGTCGTGGTCTCCGACGGACGCGCCGCCGATCGTGACGATCAGCTCGGCGCCGGCGCCCGCGACGGCGGCGGCGATGGCGGCCTCGTCGTCGCCCGCGGGCTTCAGGCGGATCACCGTCGCCCCCCAGGCGTCGGCGCGGGCGGCCAGGGCGGGGCCGTTGGACTCGAAGATCTGGTGGTCGGCGGCGGGGGCGCCCGCCTCCACGATCTCCTCGCCCGTGGAGAGGATGGCGACCCGCGGCCGCGGCGCCACCGCCAGGCTGCCGCGGCCGGCGGAGGCGGCCAGCATCAGCCGCCACGGGTCGATCCGCGTCCCGTGCGGCAGGAGCACGTCGCCGGCGCGGAAGTCGCCGCCGCGCGGGCGGACGTGGCGGGTGTCGCCGACGGGCGCGAACCGCACCCGGTCGTCGTCGCGCTCCGCCTCCTCCTGCATCACCACGCGGTCGGCGCCGGCGGGCACGGCCGCACCCGTGAACACGCGCACCGCCGCGCCGGGGGCGAGCGGCCCGGCGAACGGGCGGCCAGCGGCGCTCTCGCCCTGCACGCGCAAGGGTCCGCCGCCCAAGTCGGCCTGGCGCACCGCCCAGCCGTCCATCGCGGAGGCGTCGTAGGGCGGCTGGTCGCGCCCGGCGGTGACGTCCTCGGCCAGGACGCGGCCGACAGCGTCGGCGAGGGCGACGGTCTCCGCCGGGCCGGGCGCGAGGCCGGCCGACATGCGCGCGCGCGCCTCCTCCACGGGCAGGAGCTTCACGCGCCCTCCCCGGCCCGCCAGTCGCCCGACGCCCCGCCGCGCTTCTCCAGCACGCGCACGCCTTCGATGCGCATGCCGCGGTCGGCCGCCTTGAGCATGTCGTAGAGCGTCAGGCACGCAACGGACGCGGCGGTGAGCGCCTCCATCTCCACCCCCGTGGGCCCGGTGGTCTTCACACGCGCGGTCACGTGCAGGCCGGAGCCGTCGGCCGCCGGCGCGACCGCCACCTCCACCTTGGACAAGGCCAGCGGATGGCAGAGGGGGATCAGCTCGGCGGTGCGCTTGGCGGCCATGACGCCCGCCAGCTCCGCCACGGCGAACACGTCGCCCTTCCTCGCGCGGCCGTCGACCGCCAGCTCCAGGGTCGCACGCGCCATGGCGACCCGCCCCTCGGCCACCGCCTCGCGCACGGTGGCAGGCTTGGCGGACACGTCCACCATGCGCGCACGGCCCTGCGCGTCGATGTGGGTCAGGCCGCTCACGCGCCCGCCGTTCCCGCGGGCGTCACGCGGGCTGCCACAGCTCGATCTTCGTTCCCGCGGGGTCCAGGATCCAGGCGAAGCGGCCGATGCCCGCCATCTCCTGCCGGCCGAGCACCTCCACGCCCTCGCCGCGCACGTGCGCGAGCACGCCCTCCCGGTCGTCGACCACGACGTTGATCATGCAGGGCGCGGCGGAGGGCTTGAAGTAGTCCGTGCCCGCCGCGAAGGCGTTCCAGACCGTGCGGCCCTTGGGCAGCGGCGGGAAGACCACCCCGCCCCAGTCCGCCGGCTCCAGCCCGAGCACGCGGACGTACCAGGCCTGCGACGCCTTGGGGTCGGCCGCCTTGAGAAGACGCCGCCCACGCCGAGCACCTTGGCCATCCCGCCATCTCCCCAGGTCGCCGCGCGTCGCTCGCTGCGCCGTCAGCGCTCCCCCAAGCGCGGCATGATCTCCACAAGGTTGCAGGGGGCGTGGCGGCTGTCGAGCTGCGGGCCGATCACGTCCCACCCGTCCCTGCAGGCGCCGTTGCTGCCCGGCAGGCAGAACACGAACACGCGGCCGATCAGCCCCGCCGTGGCGCGGCTCTGCAGGGTGGACAGGCCCACCTTGCCGTAGCTGACGAGGTGGAAGATCACGGAGAAACCGTCGATCCGCTTGTCGAACATGGGCTCGAGGGCTTGCGGGGTGACGTCCCGGCCGGTCAGGCCCGTGCCGCCGGTGGTGAGGATCACGTCCACCTCGCCGTCCTCCACCCAGGCGGCGACCTGCTCCTCGATGGCGCCCACGTCGTCGCGCACCAGGGCGCGGCCGGCGAGGACGTGGCCCGCGCCGGTGAGGCGCTCCTGCAGGATGTCGCCCGACGTGTCTCCGGCGAGGTCGCGGCTGTCGCTCACCGTCAGCACGGCGATGCGCACGGGCTTGAAGGCGAGGCTCTCGTCGATGCGGCCGCCGGGTGTGAGCACGCCGGGTCTCGGGTCGGCGGCGCCCGGCTCGACGGCGCGGGGGTGCGGGACGGGCTCGGGCATCAGCGGGGGTCCTCGCGCGGCGCATCCCAGCGCGCGGCGTCGTCATAGTCCTGCGGGCGGGGTTCGATCCAACGCGCGCCGAAGGCCGTGTGCTCCTTCTTCCAGAAGGGCGCGCGCGATTTCAGGAAGTCCATGGTGCGGTCGCAGCCCTCGAAGGCGGCGCGGCGGTGCGCGGCGGCGGCGGCCACGAACACGACCGGCTCGCCGGGGGCGACCCGGCCGACGCGGTGCGTCACGCGAAGGGCGTGGAGGCCGAGGCGGGCGAGCACCTCGCCCGCCTCGGCGGCGATCGCGGCCTCCGTGAAGCCGGGGTAGGCCTCCAGCTCCAGGGCGAGCACGTCCCCGTCGCGGCGGACGAGGCCGGTGAAGCTGACCACGCCGCCCACGTCCCCGCGCCCGTCGGTCAGGGCGGCGAGTTCGGCGGCGGGGTCGAAGCCGGCCTGCGCCAGGCGGACGGTGACGCTCACCCGCCGCTCATGGGCGGCAGGAAGGCGACCTCCGCCCCTGCGGCGAGGGGGGCGTCGCCGCGCACCACCGCCCTGTCCACCGCCGCCTGCACCCCGCGGCCGCCCAGCGCCTCGCCGAGCGCCGGGTCGGCGGCGGCGAGGCGCTCGCGCAGGGCGGAGAGGGAGGCCGCCTCCACCTCGCGCTCGCGCCAGCCGGCGACGTCGCGCAGAGGGCCGAACAGGAGCACGCGCGCCACGCCGCTCAGCCGCCCGTCACGTTCATGTGGCGCGCCACGGCCGGCGCGGACCCGCGCGCGATGCGGAAGTCGTGGCCGCGCGGCTTGGCCCGCACCGCGCCGCGCACCAGGGCGGCGAGCTCGGCGTCCGACGCCCCGTCGCGCAGCGGCGTGCGCAGGT
Organism: uncultured Caulobacteraceae bacterium; assembly: GCA_964242255.1. Taxonomy (GTDB): domain Bacteria; phylum Pseudomonadota; class Alphaproteobacteria; order Caulobacterales; family Caulobacteraceae; genus JASLDZ01. The sequence continues at coordinate 14,084 of CAXTCO010000030.1, forward strand.
CGCAGGCGTCGTCCTGGCCCAGGCAGGTGTGCAGCACGCCCGTGGCGGTGACGCGCACCCGGTTGCAGGTGTCGCAGAAGGTGTGGCTCAGCGGCGTGATCAGCCCCAGCCGCCCGCCCGTCTCCTCCACGCGCAGCCAGCGCGCCGGCCCGCCGGTGCTGTGGGCCAGCGGAGTCAGCGTCCAGGCGGCCGCCAGCTCGTCGCGCACGGCCTGCAGCGACAGGTGCTGGTCGGTGCGGTCCGCGCCGGTGTCCCCGAGCGGCATGGCCTCGATGAAGGTGAGGTCGAGCCCCCGCCCGTGCGCCCAGGCGACCATGGCGGACAGCTCGCCGCGGTTGTCGCGCGCGAGGGCCACGGCGTTCACCTTCACCGCGAGACCCGCCGCCTGCGCCGCTTCGATCCCGCGCAGCACGACGGCGAGGTCGCCGCCGCGCGTCAGGCGGCGGTAGGTGTCCGGCTCCAGGCTGTCGAGGCTGACGTTCACCCGGCGCACGCCGGCCGCATGCAGCGCCGGTGCGGCCTCGGCCAAGCGCGTGCCGTTGGTGGTCAGCGTCAGTTCGTCGAGGCCGCCGCCCGGCCCCAGCCGCCTTCCCAGGCGCGAGAACAGGCCGAGCACGTCTTTGCGCACCAGGGGCTCGCCGCCGGTCAGCCGCAGCTTGCGGGCGCCCAGGCCGATGAACACGCCCGCCACGCGCTCCAGCTCCTCCAGCGAGAGCACCTCGCGCCGCGGCAGGAAGGTCATGCGCTCGGGCATGCAGTAGACGCAGCGCAGGTCGCACCGGTCGGTCACCGACAGGCGCAGGTAGCGCACCACCCGGCCGAGCGGATCGGCCAGCGGCGCCGCTCCGAGCGCGTCCGGGGCGGACGGGCCGAGGGGCGGTGCGCCGACGTCGCGCGCCTCAGGGAACGCAGGGGCGTCGAAAGGCGTCATTCCCCCGTACTCGTAACACGGGCCCGGTCGCGCGCGATGTCCGACACTCCTTCCCCTTCTCCCGGCGGCTACCACGCCGTGGTGCTGGCCGCCGGCGCGGGAACGCGCTTCGGCGGAGGCAAGCTCCGCGCCGACTGGCGGGGCAAGCCGCTCATCAGGTGGGCGGTGGAGGCGGCCTGCGCATCCCCCGCCCATTCCGTCGCCGTGGTCACGGGGGCCGATCCCGAGGTGGGCGCCGCCGCGCGCTGCGACTGCTCGGCGCCGCTGGTGGTGATCGGCGCCATGGATTGGGCGGAGGGCCTGGCCGCCTCCCTGCGCGCGGGCTTCAGCTCGGCGCCCACGGCGGTGGACGGCGTGTTCGTGTTCCTGGGCGACATGCCGCGCACGCCGCACGACCTCGGCCCCAAGCTGTGCGCCGCTCTCGCGGGCGGAGCCAAGGCGGCCGCCCCCGTCCACGCCGGCCGGCGCGGGCACCCGGTGCTCGTGGGCCGCGCCTTGCTCGACCAAGTGGCGACGGTGTCGGGCGACACGGGCCTGAACGCCGTGCTGGACGCCCTCGGCCCCGCCCTGGCGCTGGTGGAGACGGACGACGACGGCGTGCTGTTCGACGTGGACACGCCCGAGCAGCTTCAGGCCGGCTGAGCCCCGCCTCCGTGGACGCCTTTCCCGCCTTCGTGCCGCTGGCGCGGGCGCGCGTGGTCGTCGCCGGCGAGGGCGAGGCGGCCGAGGCCAAGGCGCGCCTGTTCGACGGCTCGCCGGCCGAGCTGGTCCGCACGGCGGGCGACGCCGCCCTCGCGCCGGACACCTACGCCGGCGCGCGCCTCGCCTTCGTCG
>CAXTCO010000031.1:0-15548 GCA_964242255.1 uncultured Caulobacteraceae bacterium
GCGAGGTCTACACCACCAGCGGCGAGTACGACCTCCTGGCCAAGTTCTACATCCCAGAGGGCGAGAGCCCCGGCAAGTTCGTCAACGACAAGCTCCACAAGGTTCCCGGCCTGCGCGAGACCCACACCATCCTGGCCTTCCGCCTGTTCGGCGGGGGCGGCGGTCCCAAGCTGGACGAGGGCTCCGGCAAGGCTTGATGTTGCAGACGCGCAAGGCGTAGACGGGCCTGTGACGGCCGGCCGCAGGGATGGCGGCGGGCTGCGGGGGCGGGATGAGCGAAGGCGGCGGGGGCGCAGGCGGCAAGGACCAGCTGAGAGACCCACGCAGCTACGACGCCGACTCCGAACTCCTGGGCGCCAAGGGCGGCGGGGAAGGCGGCCAGGGCGGCGCCTCCGGCGACGGCGGCGGGAAGGGCGGCGGCGACAAGAAGAAGCCCGGCCCGCTCAAGAACCCGCTGGTGGCGGGCGCGCTCGTGATCGGCCTTCTGGTCCTGCTGGTGCTCCTGTTCCTGTTCTGGAACCACGCCCGCAAGTTCCAGTCGACGGACGACGCCTACATCGACACGCACATCGTCCACTTGGCGCCGCAGATCGCCGGGCGCGTGCAGGGCGTCTACGTCGACGACAACGCCCTGGTCGGCACGGGCCAGCTTCTCGTGCAGATCGACCCCGTCGACCAGAACGAGCGCGTCGCCCAGGCGCAGGCCCAGCGCGCCCAGGCCGTCGCGCAGCGCGACCAGGCGCAGGCGCAGCGCGTGCAGGCGCTGGCCGTGGTCGCCACCCAGACGCAAAGCTACCTGCAGGCCGCGGCCCAGGTGCCCGGCGTCGAGGCGCAGGCCGCGGCCGCCGCCAAGGACGACGCGCGCTACCGCGAGCTGGCCCGCATCAACCGCCAGGCGGTCGCGGCGCAGCAGCTGGACAACGCGGCCGCCCAGGCGCGCCAGACCGCCAGCCAAGCGGAGGCCTCGCGCCGCCAGCGCGACGCGGCCCAGGCGCAGATCGCCCAGGCGCGGACGCAGATCACCGCCGCGGACGCCACCCTGCGCGGCGCCGACGCCCAGATCGCCGCGGCCGACGCCCAGCTGGCCGCCGCGGGCACGCAGCTTTCTTACGCGCGCATCGTCGCGCCCATCATCGGCCACGTGGCGCGCAAGAACGTGCAGATCGGCAGCTACGTGCAGGCGGGGCAGGAGGTCATGTCCGTGGTGCCCACCCAGCTGTGGGTCACGGCCAACTTCAAGGAGACGCAGCTCAAGGCCATGCGCGTGGGCCAGTCGGTGGCGATCAAGGTCGACGCCTACCCGGACTACCGCTTCCACGGCCACGTGGACTCGATCCAGCGCGGGGCCGGCCAAGCCTTCGCCGTGCTGCCCAGCGAGAACGCCACGGGCAACTTCGTGAAGGTGGTGCAGCGCGTGCCGGTCAAGATCGTCTTCGACGACCTTGACGACCTGCACCACCCCCTCGGCCCCGGCATGAGCGTGGAGCCCAAGGTCAGGGTGCTGCCCTAGTGCCGGGCTGGACGCCCGCCCGCTCGGCCGCGGGCGGCCGGAACCCGTGGATCATCGCGGTGGTGATCTCCATCGCGACGTTCATGGAGGTGTTGGACACCTCCATCGCCAACGTCGCCCTGGACCACATCGCCGGCGGCCTGGCGGTGAGCTACGACGAGTCGACCTGGGTGCTGACCAGCTACCTGGTGGCCAACGCCATCGTCATCCCGGCGTCAAGCTGGCTGGCGAGCGCGCTGGGGCGCAAGACCTACTACATCCTCAGCGTGCTGGTGTTCACGGTCGCCAGCTTCCTGTGCGGGATCGCGCCGAACCTCACCTTCCTGATCTTCGCGCGCATCCTGCAGGGCGCGGCGGGAGGAGGGCTGCAGCCCTCCTCGCAGTCGATGCTGGTGGACAGCTTCCCGCCGGAGAAGCGGGGCGCCGCCTTCACCCTGTTCGCCTTCACCGTGGTGGTGGCGCCGGCCATCGGCCCCACGCTGGGCGGCTTCATCACCGACCAGTACAGCTGGAACTGGATCTTCCTGATCAACGTGCCGGTCGGGATCGCGGCGATCTTCCTCGTGCAGGCCCTCGTCGCCGAGCCCAAGGCGCTGCGGGAGGAGACGCGGAGCGCCCGCACCAACGGGCTGAAGTTCGACGGCCGCGGCTTCGCCCTGATCGGCCTGGGGCTGGCCGCCCTGGAGATCGCCGCCGACCGCGGCCAGCGCGACGACTGGTTCTCCAACCCCACCATCGCGATCTGCGCGGTGCTGGCGGTCGTCGGCCTGGCCGGCTTCGTCGTCTGGGAGCTGTTCAAGCGTACGGATACGCTGCTGGATTTGACCATGTACAAACAGCGCAACTTCACCATCTCCAACTCGGTGATGATGGTGACGGGCGTGGTGCTCTACGGCACGACGCAGTTCCTGCCGCAATTACTCCAGCAGGTGCTGGGCTACACCGCCACCAACGCGGGCCTCGCCATGACGGTGGGGGGGATCGCCACGGTGGTGTTCATGCCGGTGGTGGGCTTCCTTTCCAGCAAGGTGGAGGCGCGGTGGCTGATCGCCTTCGGCCTGCTTGTTGAGGCGCTGGCGCTGCTCAACATGTGCGGCCTGTCCACCGACATGGGGTTCTGGGACGCGTCGTTCGCCCGCGTGTGGCAGGCGGTGGGGCTGCCGTTCCTGTTCGTTCCCATCACCACGGCCTCCTACGTCGGGCTCGCGCCGGAGAAGACCAGCCAAGCCTCGGCCCTGCTCAACGTGGCGCGCAACCTGGGCGGCACGCTCGGCATCTCCTCGGTGCAGACGTTGCTGGCGCAGCGCGAGCAGTTCCACCAGGCGCGGCTGGTGGAGAACCTCAACCCGCTCAACCCGCTCTACACGCAGCGCCTCCACACCACGATGGACACCCTGCGCACGCCCCTGGGCGATCCGAACGCGATGACGGCGTCGCTGACGCAGCTCTACCGGACGGTGACGCGGCAGGCGGCCATGCAGAGCTACGTGGACGTGTTCTGGGCGTTGATGTGGTTCGTGTTCGCCGTGACGCCGCTCGCCTTCCTGCTCCGCTCCGCCGCGGGCGGCGACCCGTCGGAGGCGGCCGCATGAGACCCTCCCTTCGCACCCTGTGGCTGTCGGCGCCGCTGGCGCTCGCCGCCTGCACCGTCGGCCCGACCCACCACGCGCCCGAGCTGCGCCCGCAGGGAGCATGGAGCGAGAAGGCGGGCGGCCAGCCGGGTGCGACGCTCTCCACCGTCACCGGCGAGACGGCGCCGCTCGACCACTGGTGGTCGCAGTTCAAGGACCCGGTGCTGGACGACCTCGTCCGCCGCGCCCTGGCCGGCAACCTCACGCTCGCCCAGGCGCGCGCCCGCGTGGTGCAGGCGCGCCAGCAGGTGGCGATCGCCCGCTCCGCCGAGCTGCCGCAGGTGTCGGCCACGACGGCCGCGGTGCGGGTGGACACCCAGTCTCAGAACCTCGGCGCGGTGTTCGGGGCGGGCGCCGCCGCCTCTGGCGGAGCGGCCGCGGCCGGCGCCGGCGCGACGGCGGGGGGCGCCGCGAACAGCTCCCAGGGCGGACCCAACCGCCTGGAGCTGTTCCAGCTGGGCCTCAACGCGTCCTGGGAGCTTGACCTGTTCGGCGCGACCCGCCGCCAGGTGGAGGCCGCCCAGGCCCAGGCGGAGGCGCAGGTGTGGAGCGCGCGCGACACGGAGGTCTCCCTCGTGTCGCAGGTGGCCGACGCCTATCTACGGCTGCGCCTGGACCAGTCGCGCGCGGCGGTGCTGCGGGCCGACCTCGCGCGGCAGGAGGCCGTGTTCAGGATCATCGGCGACCGCTTCCGCGCAGGGTTCGTCACCAACCTGGACCTCGACCGGCAGCGCGTGCAGCTGGCGGACACCCAGGCGCAGATCCCGCAGGTGGACGCCGACGCAGACGCCCAGGCCCACGCCCTGGCCATCCTCCTCGGCCTGACGCCGGAGGCGCTGTACCCGCAGCTGTCGCCGGTGAAGGCCCTGCCGCCCGTGCCGCCGGCCATCCCCGCGGGCCTGCCGAGCGACCTCGTGCGCCGCCGGCCCGACGTGCGGGCGGGCGAGCGCCGGCTGGCGGCGGCCGACGCGCAGATCGGCGCGGCGGTGGCGGCGCAGTTCCCGACCTTCAACCTGACGCTGCTGCCCTCGTGGACGCGCCTCGCCGTCAGCGACATGTTCCAGCCCGCCACCCGGCCGCTGATCTCGCTTGCGCAGGGCTCCGCCCCCCTGTTCGAGGGTGGGCGGCTGCGGGCGGGGGTGCGCCAGGCGCGCGCCGCCTACGACGAGGCGTTCGCGTCCTACAAGGGCGTCGCCCTGAAGGCCTTCGGCGAGGTGGAGGACGCCATCGTGCGCTACCAGGCCGACCAGCGGCGCTGGTCGGCGCTGACGGGCGCCTATCAGGCCGCCCTGCGCGGCTACGCCGTCTCGCTGCAGCAGTACGGCGTGGGGCTTACGGACTACACCAACGTCTACAACGCCCAGGGCTCGCTGGACTCGATCCAGGACCAGCTGGCCCAGGCCGACGGCGCCCTCGCGACCGACGTGGTGGCCCTCTACAAGGCGCTCGGCGGCGGGTGGGACGATGCGGCGACGTCCGCACCGCCGCCTGCGGCCGGCGGCGCTCAGGCGAGCGCGGGCCGGTAGACCGTCGGGCGGCGCAGCACCGCCAGCACCGCCGTGGCCAGCAGCGCCACGCCCAGGCCGAGCCAGCGCGTCGGCGCGTGCAGCAGCAGGAAGCTGGTCGCCGCCCAGGTGAGGATCAGCAGGGTCTCCGCCACGCCCATCAGCCCCGACTGGTTGCGGCGGCGCATCACCTGGCGGCGGCTGGCCGGCTTGGCGTACCAGACGTTCATCAGCGCCGCGCTGACCGATGCGGCGACGGCGCAGGCGGCGGCCGTGGCGGCGCCCGCGGGCGAGGTCCAGGCGATCACCGCCAGCGGCGCCAGCGCCAGCACCGCCACCGGCCCGAGCGCGACCAGGAGCTTGGCCTGCAGCACGCGCGCGCCCGTCACGGGGGCGGCGACGATCAGCTCCGGCGCGTCCTCCGCCGAGACCACCACCCAGGTGAGGTTGCCCGCCAGCTGCGCGGTGAGGAACACCAGCGGCGGGGCCGCCGCCGCCACAAGGTTCGACCCCGCGTTGCGCCAAAGCAGGAAGGCGAGCGGCAGGATGTAGAGCACCTGCATCGCCAGCTGCGAGATCAGCCACGGGTCGCGGATCAGGAGCCGCGCGTCCTTGCGCGCGAGCGCCGTCAGCGCCGACCCGGAGAAGCGCATCCGCGCCGCGCCCGCCGCCCGCCGCGCACCCGCCGCCTCACCGGTGTGTCCGACACCCGCGGCGGCGGCGGCGTCCGCCGCGAAGCGCCGCCCCACCGCCGCCGTGACCAGAGCGAACACCGCGACGGCCGCCGCCGTCACCGCCAGCAGCGGCGGGGGTTCGCCCAGCACCGCGCGCGCGGGCCAGGCGTAGACGGCGTGCGGGTCGTAGCCCTCGCCGCGGAAGCGGCCGAGGCGCGCGACGATCCGGTCCCACTGCGCGCGCGGCAAGAGGTTGCGCGCCTGCAGCAGCAGGAAGGCCGAAGCGCCGATCAGCGCCGCCAGCACCTGGCTCACCACCCGCGTGCGCCGCGCGCCCAGAACGCGGAACAGGGCCATGGCCAGCGCCAGCCCGAGCGCCGTGGCCAGCAGCGCCAGGTCGGCGATCACGACGTAGAGCGCCAGCCAGGCGAACAGCCCGTGCAGCGCCGCCGGGACCACCAGCGCCGTCGCCAGGAACAGGTAAAGCGAGGCCGTCATCGCCGCGATGCCGAGCCCGCGCACCGTCAGCACCCGCCGCGGCGGCAGGGGCGAGGAGAGCAGCAGGTCCAGGTCGCCCCGCTCGTAGAAGGCGTAGGTGGCGAAGGTCAGCGCCTGCGCCGTCATCAGCGTGAGCAGGTAACCCTGCCCCGCCTCGAAGCCGATGGCGACGAGCGGCGTCAGCCGCACGGGATGGCGTGCCAGGGCGCCCGCCGCCGTCCAGCCCACCCAGCCGCCCGCCCCGCCGATGATCAGCGCGGCGAGCGCCAGCCGCGTCCAGCGCGTGCGCCCCCCGCCCGCCCGGCCGGTGAAGCCGCGCCACGCCAGCCGCATCTCATGGCGCAGCAGCCAGGGCGAGGAGCCTGGCGGCGGGAGCCCGCTCACGCGGCCGCCCCCGCCGCCGCCCCTGCCGCCGCCTCGACGTCGGGCGCGCCGACCAGCTGCAGGAACAGGTCTTCCAGCGAAGCGCCGCCCCGGCCGGCGCGCGAGCGCAGCTCCTCCAGCGTGCCTTCCGCGCGAAGCTTGCCCGCCTGGATCACGCCGATGCGGTCGGCCATGCGTTCGGCCACTTCCAAGATGTGCGTGGTCAGGATCACCGTGGCCCCGCCGCGCACGCGCTCCACGAGGAGGTCCTTCACCTGGCGGGCGGCGGCGGCGTCCAGGCCGGTGAGCGGCTCGTCGAGGATCAGCAGGCGCGGGTCGTGGATCAGGGCGCCCGCCAACACCGCCTTCTGCTTCATGCCGCGGCTGAAGCCCTCGCAACGCTCGCCCCGCTTGTCCCACAGGTCGAGCCACTCCAGCAGCTCCTGGGCGCGGCGCTTGGCGGCCGCGGGCTCCACGCCCCACAGGCCGGCGACGAACTCCAGGTACTCCAGCGGCGTCAGCTTGTCGTAGAGCAGGGGTTCGTCGGGCAGCCAGGCGACCAGCCGCTTGGCGGCGATCGGGTCGGCGCCCGCGTCGACGCCGAACACGCGGATGCTCCCGCCGTCGGGCTTCAGCAGTCCCGTGACCATGCGTAGGGTGGTGGTCTTGCCCGCCCCGTTGGGGCCGAGCAAGGCGTAGAGCTCGCCCGCGCGCACCGTCAGGTCGAGGCCGTCGACCGCCGGGCGCGTGTAGGCCTTGCGCAGCCCTCTGAGCTCCAGCGCGGCCGCGCCGGCCCCGTATCCACCGCTCATGGCCGAGTCTCACCCCCCGCTTCCGCACAGGCTTGCCGCGCCGCCCGTCCGGCGGCAAGCGGCGGAGGATGTCCGTCGATCCGCTCGCCGCCGCGCCGCCGCTCTCCGCCGTCCACGAGACCCGGACCGTCCGGCGCGCGGGCCGGGCCGCGCGCCGACGGAGGGCGGCGATGTGCGAAGCGCGCCGCCTCGGGGCGCCTCGGCCGCCCGGCCTGCACCCGCGAAACGCCCGGGCCCAGGCCCGCCGCAGCGGCTTCGTCCCGATCGGCGGCCGCGTAGTCACCGTCGGCGCGACCGGGCGCCGGACGAGGCGGCGATGGCCATGACGCGCAGACGCGACCCGCGGAAGGGCCGCGCGGGACGGGGCGCAGCCATGAGGCCGCATCGACGTTCACACGCCCGCAGGCCTCGCGGACGAGGTCGACACGGGACATGACATGAGCGGAATCTGGATGCGCGGGGTCGCGGCGGCGGCCTTGGCGGCGGTGGGCCTGGTCACGTCGAGCGCGGCGCAGCCGCCCGGCTTCGGCGCCGCCCGGGTGGTCGACGGCAAGTTGACCCGCGACGGGCGGCCTTGGATCCCCCACGGCTTCTACCAGATCGCCTTCGAGGTGCCTCCGAAGGTCGCCGCCCAGCTGGCGACCCGGGCGCAGGATCCCAAGGTCTTCTGGCAGGTCGCCAGCCAGAACTACACGCCGCAGGAGTATACGGACATGCGCCGGGCCGGCGCGGACTCGGTGCGGTTCCAAGTGGCGCAGACGGGCATGGACCCGGAGAACGCCCTGTTCGACCCGCAATACGCGGCCAAGGCCGTGGGCGCCGTGTTCGCGGCGCGGCGGGCGGGGCTGACCGTCATCCTCAGCATCCAGGACGAGCCGCAGACCGGGTCGGTGACGCAGGCGCCGCTGCCCGACGACGCCACCCGGCGCATCTGGACCTACCTCGCCCCGATCTACGGCCACGACCGGGGCGTGATGTACGAGCTCTACAACGAGCCCAGCCCGGCGCCCTCCGCCGAGAACTGGGCGGCCTGGAAGGCGGCCATGGACGAGACGATCCGCGTGGTGCGCAACACGGGGGCTCGCAACGTGGTGGTGGCCGACGGCCTCGGCCAGGGCAAGGTGCTGGACGGGGCGCCCCTGCTCGACGATCCGGAGCAGCAAGTCGTCTACGCCGCGCACCCCTACGCCAACAGCGCGGCGGAGCAGCAGCAAAGCTTCTACGCCGCCGAGTTCGCCGCCTTCACCCGGCGCGCGCCGGTGATCATCTCCGAGTGGGGGCCGAACTACTACTGCGACCCCGACACCGCCGGCTACACCGTGCAGTTCCTGCAGTTCATCAACGGCCTGGGCGTCGGGCTGGAGGCGGGGATCTGGGACTTCTCCGACCCGCACTTCCGCACGGTGAACTGGAACTTCCCCAACACGCAGACCTCCACATTCCTGGGTCCGGAGGGGCACGTGCAGGCGTGCACGGTGGACGGCCACGGGCCGGGCAAGACCGTGAGGGCGTGGTACCGGACGGGCGCGCCGCCCACCGCGCCGCTGTGACCTGAGCGCTCGCGGGCGCCGGCCGGGCCGCCGGCCAGCGCGGGCCGACGCGTCAGCTCCCCAGGTTCTCCTTGAGCCAGTCGGCCACCGTGGCGTGCCACTTGAGCGAGTTGGCGGGCTTCAGCACCCAGTGGTTCTCGTCGGGGAAGGTGAGGAACTCGCTGCGGATCCCCTTGGTCTGCGCCGCGGTGAAGGCGGCCAGGCCCTGCTCAAGCGGGATCCGGTAGTCGCGCGCGCCGTGGATCACCAGGATCGGCTTCGACCAGTCCTTCACATGGTCGACCGGGTTGAAGCGCTCGTAGGCGGCGGGGTCTTGCCAGGGCAGGTGGTCGGGACCGCCGTGCTCCCAGGTGGAGAACCACAGCTCCTCCGTGGAGTAGCCCATGGTGCGGTCGTCGAACACGCCGTCGTGGTCGACCAGGCACTTCCACGGCGCGTTCCACACGCCGGCGATCCAGTAGGTCATGGCGCCGCCGTAGCTGGCGCCCAGCGCGCAGGCGCGGCCGCCGTCCACCCAGGAGTTCTGCGCCTGGGCGGCGGCCCAGCCCTTCTGCAGATCCTCCAGCGGGCGGTCGCCCCAATGACCCGAGACGGCGTCGGTGAAGGCTTGGCCGTAACCCGTGGAGCCGTGGAAATCGACCATGACCACGGCGTAGCCCAGCCCCGCGTAGAACTGCGGGTTCCAGCGATAGCTCCAGCTGTCCGACCACGAACCCTGCGGGCCGCCGTGGATCAGGAAGGCGGTGGGGTACGTCACGCCCGGCCGCCAGCCCACGGGCTTGACCACCCAGCCGTGCACCTCGTCGCCGTTCCAGCCGCGGAAGGTGAAGGGGGCGTAGGCCCCCGTCTCCACGCCCGCGAGCTTGTCGGCGTCGAACGCGCTGAGCGGCGCCGCCTGGCCGCCCTGCGCTGAGACGTGGAACAGCTGGGCGGGACCGGCCATGCTGTCGCGCAGGAACACGACGTCCGGGCCGGCGAGGTCGAATTCGGTGACGTGGCCGCCGGTGGTCAGCGGCCTCACGGCCCCCGTCGCGGCGTCCATGGCGAAGAGGCGCTCGGTCTGCACGTCGGCGGCGGTGAGGTAGAGCGTGCGGCCGTCGGCGGACCAGCGCAGCGTCTCGGCCGAGCGGTCCCACGTCGGATCGAGCTCGCGGGTCGCGCCCGTGCGCAGGTCCATGACCATGACGCCGTAACGGTCGGTCTCGAAGCCGGGGCGCCTCATGGCGCGGTAGGCCAGGCGCGTCCCGTCCGGCGAGACGGCCGGACCCGCGTCCCACGCCTTGTTGGCGGCGGTGAGGTCCTGCGGCGGCGCCGAGCCGTCGGCGGGGACGCGCCAGATGTCGAAGTTGGTCGAGAGGGACTCGATCCGGCCGGCGGTGCGGGCGGAGAAGAAGACGGTGCGGCCGTCGGGGCTGATCGCGTAGTCCTGGTCGCCCCCGAACGGCTTGGAGGGGACATCGCCGTCGAAGCCGGGCGTGAGCGGCGTGGCGCGCGAGCCGTCTCCGGCGAGGTCGACGGCGAACAGGTGGTTCTTCGTGCCGTCGGCCCAGGTGTCCCAGTGGCGCACGAAGAGCTTGTCATAGAGCTGGCCGGAGCTCTTGTCCGCCTTGCGGGCGTCCAGCCGCGCCTTGGTGGCCGCGGGGTCTTCCGCGTCGGGGAAGACGGCCATGGAGACGACCAGCCGCTTGCCGTCCGGCGAGACGCGGAAGCTGTCGACGTCGAGCGGCAGGTGGGTGACCTGCGTCGCTTCGACCGGGGGGCCGGACACCTCCACCCCGGACGGCTCTCCGAAGCGCGGGGCGGCCATGCGCCAGACCTGCTGGCCGCCGCCCCGCTCCGAAAGGAAGTAGATGTCGCGGCCGTCGCCGGACCAACGCGGTGAGCTGGCGTCGTCGCCCGCGGCCTTGAGCAGCCTGATGCTCGTGTCGCCGCGGCGGAGGTCCTTGACCCAGATCGCGGTCACGCCGGTGTTCTTCTCCAGGTCGGTGCGGCGCAGCACGAAGGCGACGGTGCGCCCGTCCGGGCTCACGTGCGGGTCGCTGGCCCGGTCGAGGCCGACGAGGTCGGCGGCGGTGAAGGGGCGGGCGGCGGCGGCGGAGGCGGCGAGCGCCAGCAGCGAGCCGGCGAGAAAGGCGAGTCGGCGCAGGGACATAGGCGGCTCCGGTGAAGCGGTTGAGCTAACACGCGTCGCTCGGCGCCGTCATCCTGCCCCCCGCCAGATCCGGGGTCAGCCCTTGGCGGATCCCTTCGCCGGGACCGGGCGCCTCCAGTCGATCGGCGGAGCGTCCTCCCAGCCGCCGCCGAGGGCGCGGAACACGGCCACCTGATCGCTCGCCAGCGCCGCCCCGGAGGCGGCGAGGTCGCTCTGGGCCGCCACCAGGGTGCGCTCCACCGTCAGCTGGTCGAGGAAGCTGATGGAGCCCGCCGTGGCGCGGATGTTCGACAGGCGCTCCGCCTCCGTCGCCGCGGAGACGGCCGCCGTCAGGGCGGCGTGGCGATCCAGCTCGGCGCCGTAGGTCGCCAGCGCCTGCTCCACGTCTTCCAGCGCCTGCAGCACGGCGGCGTCGAAGGCGGCCAGGGCGCCGCGGGCGGAGGCGTCGGCCTCGCGCACCCGGGCGCGGGCGGCGATCAGGTTGGGGAAGTTCCAGGTGATCAGCGGGCCCAGGCTGAACGAGGTGCCCGTGCGCGAGCCCAGGCCGCCCAGGCCGGTGGCCGCCGTGCCGACGGAGGCCCCCAGGGTCACGTTGGGGTAGAGCTCGGCGGTGGCCACGTTGATGCGGTGCACGGCGGCGGCGAGGCTGCGCTCCGCCTCGCGCACGTCGGGGCGGCGGGCGAGGAGGCCGCGTCCGTCGCCCACCGGCGCCGGCTCGACCAGGTGCGGCGCCTTGCGGCAGGCGGCCGCCTCCCTGGAGACCTGCTCCGGCGGGTCGCCCGTGAGCACCGCGAGCGCGTAGAGCGAGGCGCGGCGCGAGCCCTCCAGCGGCGCCACCGTGGAGCGCGTCTGCTCCACCAGGGTGCGGGTGTTGGCCACGTCGTAGTCGCTGGCCGCGCCGAGGTCGCGCTGGCGCACGACGATGTCGAAGCTGTCGCTGACCAGCTCGAGGGAGCGGCGGGCCACGTCGGCCTCCTCCGCGGCGGTGCAGGCGCCGACGTAGGCGCGGGTGGTCTCGGCGGCCACGGCGGTGCGCGCCAGGTCCACGGCCGCGGCTTGGGCCTGCACGTCGGCGCGCGCCGCATCGATCCCGCGCCGGATGCGGCCGAACAGGTCCACCTCGTAGGAGGCGGAAGCCGCCAGGCTGTAGACCGTCTGCGCCGCGGGCCGGCCGATGGTCCCGGCGCCGGTGGACGCGCCGGAGGCGCCGCTCGTGCCGGTCGTGCCCGTGCCCGTCGCGCCCGTGGAGGTCACGCCCGAGGCGCCGCCCGTGGCCGACACCGTGCCGCCGCCCCCGCCCGCCGTCGTGGAGGCCGCGTTGGCGGCGGAGCCCGTGACCTGCGAGGCGCGCCCGCGCGTCAGCCCCGCAGCCACGCCCGTGGAGGGGAACAGGCCGGCGCGCGCCTCGTCCAGCACGCCGCGCGCCTCCTCCAGGGAGGCGGCGGCCTGGCGCAGGCTGGTGTTGCGGACCAGCGCCTTCTGCACGAGGGCGTCCAGCACCGGGTCGTCGTAGAGCCGCCACCAGCGGCCGGGCGGCGGCTGGGCGCCGGTGGCCCCGCTCGCCTCCGCAAAGCCGGCGGGGGCGACCGGCTCCACGTTCGGCGTGCGGTAGTGCGGGCCGACGACGCAGCCGGCGAGGAGCAGCGCCGCGGCGGCCGCGGGGAGGGCGGCGAGGGCCGTCCTCACGCGACCCCCCCTTCCGGCCGCCCGCGCGTGGTGGGCGCCTCGGGCGGCTTGGGCTTGGGCTTGGGCAGCTTCTCCGCCAGGGCGCGGAACACGACGTAGAACACCGGCGTGAACAACAGGCCGAACAGCGTCACGCCGATCATGCCGAACAGCACGGCGGTGCCCAGCGCCTGGCGCATCTCGTGGCCCGCCCCTTTCGCGAAGGCGAGCGGGACCACGCCGAAGATGAAGGCGAAGGAGGTCATCAGGATCGGCCGCAGCCGCGTGCGGGCGGCCTCCTGCGCCGCCTGCCAGCGGTCCATGCCGTGCAGTTCCTCCGCCTGCTTGGCGAACTCCACGATCAGGATGGCGTTCTTCGCCGCCAGCCCCACCAGCACGATCAGGCCCACCTGGGTCAGGATGTTGTTGTCCAGGTGGCGCAGGTTCACGCCGAGCATCGCCGCCAGGATGCACATGGGCACGATCAGGATCACCGCCAGCGGCAGGGTCACGCTCTCGTAGAGCGCCGCCAGCAGCAGGAAGGCGAACACCACGGCCATGACGAACGCCAGGGCGCCCGCGTTGCCCGCCGTGGTCTGCTGGTAGGCGATCTCGGTCCACTCGTGGCCGAAGCCCTCGGGCAGCACCTTGTCGGCGATGCGCTGCATGGCCTCGAGCGACTGGCCGGTGGAGTAGCCCGGCGCGCTGTCGGCCTGCACCTCGGCGGAGGGGTAGAGGTTGTAGCGGAGCACCCGGTAGGGGCCGCTGACGTGCTTCAGCGTGATCACCGAGCCGAGCGGCGTCATGCCGCCCGTGTTGGAGCGCGTCTTCAGCCGCAGGATGTCGCTCTCCTGCCGGCGCCACGGCCAGTCGGCCTGCGCGCGAACCTGGTAGGTGTAGCCCAGGTAGGTGAAGTCGTTGATGTAGGTCGAGCCCAGATAGGTCTGCAGGGCGCCGAACACGTTCTGGTCAGGCACTCCCAGCATCTCGGTCTTGACGCGGTCGATGTCGGCGAAGATGCGTGGCGTCTTGGTGGAGAAGCTGATGAAGGAGCGCGAGATCGACGGGTCCTTTCCCGCCTCCGTGGCCAGGGTCTGGGCCGCCTTCTCCAGCTGCGTGTAGCCGACCTTGTTCTTGTCCTCGACGATCATCTTGACGCCGCCGGCGCTGCCGATGCCGCGCACGGGCGGCGGCGGGATCACGCGGATCGTGGCGTCGAGGATGCCGGCCTCGCGCTTGGTCAGGTCGGCGATGATGCTGTCCAGGCCGATGCCGTGTTTGTCCCGGTTCTTGAAGTCGTCGAAGATCACGTATTGCTGGAAGGCGTTCGACGCCTGGGTGGAGGTGGTCGCCTCCACCCCGATGTTGGTGGAGATGGCCTGCACGCCGGGCGCACCCAGGGCCCGCTTCATCACCTCGACCGCGACCGCGCGCGTGCGCTCCAGCGAGGCGCCGGGGGCCAGCTGGCCGGCGATGATGGCGTTGCCCTGGTCCTGCACGGGGATGAAGCCGGCGGGCGTGCCGACGACGCGCCACACGGTCAGCCCCAGCAGCACGGCGTAGGCCGCCAGCATGATCACGGGGATGTGCGTCACTCGCCCGACCAGCCGGCCGTAGCCGCGCGACAGGCGGTCGAAGCCCTTGTTGAAGCCGGAGGCGAAAGCCGTGAACGGGGCCGCCAGGCGGGCGGACGCGCCGCCGCCGCGCCGCCGCTTGCCCTTCTCCTTGGGCTTCAGCACCAGGGCCGCCAGCGCGGGCGAGAGCGTCAGCGACACCAGGAGCGAGATCAGCGTCGCCGTGGCGATGGTCAGGGCGAACTGGCGGTAGAACTGCCCGGTGATGCCCGGGATCAGGGCCGCCGGCACGAACACGGCGATCAGCACCAGGGCGATGGCGATCAGGGCGCCCGCCACCTCGTCCATGGTGGCGTAGGCGGCGTCGCGGGCGGTGGCGCCCTCCTCCAGGTGGCGCTCGCAGTTCTCCACCACCACGATGGCGTCGTCGACCACGATGCCGATGGCCAGCACCAGGCCGAACAGGGACAGGTTGTTGATGGTGAAGTGCGCCGCCTTCATCACCGCGAACGTGCCCACCAGCGACACGGGGATGGCCACCACCGGGATGATCGACGCCCGCCAGGTCTGCAGGAAGACGATCACCACGATCACCACGAGGACCAGCGCCTCGAACAGGGTGCGCTCCACCTCGGCGATGGAGTCGCCGATGAAGGTCGTGGGGTCGTAGATGATGCGGTAGGTCAGGCCCGGCGGCGCGTCCTGCATGATGCCGGCGATCACCTTGCGCACGTTCTGGTCGGCCTGGAGCGCGTTAGTGCCGGGCAGGGCGAGCACACCCAGCAGCACGGCGTCCTGCTGGTTGATCAGGGCCTCGCTGGTGTAGTCCTGCGCGCCCAGCTCGACGCGCGCCACGTCCTTGACGCGCGTCAGGCGGCCCTGCGGGTCGGTCTTGACGATCACGTCGCCGAACTGCTCGGGCGTGCTGAGCCGCCCCAGCGCCTGCACGCTCAGCTGGTAGCCGAAGCCGCCCCGGCCGAAGGGCGGCGCGTTCAGGGCGCCGGCCGCGACCTGCACGTTCTGCTGCGAGAGGGCCGTGGTGATCTCGTCCACGGTGAGGTTGCGCTCGGCGGCGCGGTCCGGATCGATCCAGATGCGCATGGAGTAGTCGCGCTGCCCGCGGATGAGGACGTCGCCCACGCCCTCGGTGCGCAGCACCTGGTCGCGCACCTTCAGGGTGACGAAGTTGGCGATGTACTGCCGCGGCAGGCTGTGGTCGGGCGAGAAGAAGTGGATGCCCATGAGCAGGTCGGGCGAGCTCTTGCGCACCACCACGCCCGTGGCCTGCACCTGCTGCGGCAGGCGCGGGTTGGCGTTCTGCACCCGGTTCTGCACGAGGACCTGGGAGACGTTCAGGTCGGTGCCGAGCTTGAAGGTGCAGGTGATCTGCACCTGCCCGTTCCCGACCGACTGCGAGGACATGTAGATCATGTTCTCGACGCCGTTGATCTGCTCCTCGATGGGGTTGGCGACCGTGTCGGCGAGCTGCTCGGGCGTGGCGCCGGGATAGGTGGCCGTGACCGTCACCGTGGGCGGCACGATCTCCGGGTACTGGGCGACGGGCAGGGTGGGGTAGGCGATGATCCCGAAGATCGTCACCAGGATGGAGATCAC
>CAXTCO010000032.1:0-15298 GCA_964242255.1 uncultured Caulobacteraceae bacterium
CTCGTCGCCCGCGCCATGCGCGGCCTCGAGCTCGCCGCGCGCCTGCGACATGCGCGCGACCAGCGCCAGCTCCTCGCGCCAGCGCGACTCCAACGTCTCCAGCTCAGCCTGCAATCCCGCCTTGGACGCCTCGCGCTCGGCGAGCGAGGCGGCGTGGTCGGCGCCTCCCGCGGCCTCGCGGCCCAGCACGCGCACCTCGACGTCCAGTTGCTCGACGCGGCGGCGCGCGTCCTCCACCGCGGCGGGCGTGGCCCCGCGGCTGACCGCCACGCGCGCGCAGGCGGTGTCCAAGAGGCTGATCGACTTGTCGGGGAGCTGACGGCCGGAGATGTAGCGGTGCGACAGGCGCACGCTGGCGTCCACCGCCTCTTCCAGGATGCGCACGCCGTGGTGGCCCTCGAGCGTGTCGACGAGGCCGCGCATCATGCGCACGGCGGTGGCCTCGTCGGGCTCCTCGACCTTGACCACCTGGAAGCGGCGGGTCAGCGCGGGGTCCTTCTCGAAATACTTCTTGTACTCGGCCCAGGTGGTGGCGGCGATCGTGCGCAGTTCGCCGCGCGCCAAGGCCGGCTTGAGCAGGTTGGCGGCGTCGCCCTGCCCCTCGGCCCCGCCCGCGCCGATCAGGGTGTGCGCCTCGTCGACGAACAGGATCACGGGCGTGGGCGAGCGGCGCACCTCGTCGATCACCGACTTCAGCCGGCTCTCGAACTCGCCCTTCACTCCGGCCCCCGCCTGCAGGAGGCCCAGGTCCAGCGTCAGCAGCCGCACGGGCTTCAGCGCGTCGGGCACGTCGCCGGCGGCGATGCGCAGCGCGAAGCCCTCCACCACCGCAGTCTTGCCCACCCCCGCCTCGCCGGTGAGGATCGGGTTGTTCTGGCGGCGGCGGCTCAGGATGTCGATGATCTGCCGGATCTCCGGGTCGCGGCCCAGCACCGGATCGACCTCGCCGGCGACCGCGCGCGCGGTCAGGTCGATGCAGTACTTGGCCAGCGCTCCGCCGCCGCCCGCGGGCGGCGCGCCCTCCCCGTCCGGCGCGGCGCCGTCCGCCGCGCCCTCGGCGGCGTCACCCTTGGCCAGGATGTCGGGCAGGGCGTCGGCCAGGGCGGCCGGGGCGATCAGCTGCAGCTGGCGCGAAGCCTCGCGCGCCAGGGGCGCCAGATCGTCGCTGGACAGGAGCGCGGACAGTACGTGGCCCGCCCGCACGTGCTCGGCCCCATACTGCAGGCTGGCCAGCAGCCACGCCTCGCGGATCAGCTTGACCAGGTTGGGGGAGAGCGAGGGCGCGCGGCCGTTGCCGGTCTTCATCGCGTCGAGCGATCGGTCGAGCTCGGCCGCAAGCCGGCCCGGGTCCACCGCGAACCGCTCCAGGATGCGGGCGACGTCGCCGCGGGGCGGCTCCATGAGCTTGAGCAGCCAGTGCTCCGACTCCACGTTGTAGTGGGTGCGCGACAGGGTCAGGCCGGCGGCGGACTCCAGCGCCTCGCGGCACGGCGCGTCCAGCCGATCGACCAGCGCCCTCAGATCCATGCCCAGCCCCCAAACCGAAGGCGACCCTAACCGAAGCTTGCGGTGGGGCAAGGCGTCCGCAACTGTGGGGCGACTCGAGACGGGAGAGGAGGCGCGATGTCCTGGCGAGGGGGCTATGTCGCCGACGTGGCCTACACCAGCGGCGTCTACCTGGAGACGGCCCCGGCGCACCTGTCGGCCTGCGCCCTGCTGGGCGGATCGCGCGCGCCGGACGCGTCAAGGCCGTTCCGCCACCTCGAACTCGGATGCGGCACGGGCATGGGCGCCTGCATGCTGGCGGCGGCCAACCCCCACGCCGAGTTCGTGGGGATCGACTTCAACCCCAGCCACGTGGCCGCCGCCCAGGCGCTGATCGCTTCGGCCGGACTCGACAACGTGCGGGTGGAGGAGGCGTCGTTCGCCGAGCTGGCCGGCGCGCGCGGCGGCGTGCTGGGGCGTTTCGACTACGTCGTGGCGCACGGCGTGTGGACCTGGATCGGGCCTGAGGCGCAGGCCGACCTCGTGGGCGCGCTGGACCGCTGCGTGCGGCCGGGCGGCGTCGTCTACATGGGCTACAACAACATGGCCGGCTGGGCCTCGTCGCTGACGCTTCAGCGGCTGATCGCCGACCATGCCGCCCGCACGCCCGGCGACAGCCTGGCGCGCGTCCGCGCCGCGGTGAAGTTCGCCCTCGCCCTGCGCGCGGCCGAGCCGCGGGGCGTGGACTTCAGCCGGCTGGAGCTGCAGCTGAAGGACACGCTGGACGACCCGGACCGCGCGCCTCCCGGCCTCTACGCCTACCTCGCGCACGAGTACCTGAACGCGCACTGGCGTCCGGTCTTCCCGGCCGACCTGGCCGCCGATCTCGCCGACGCCAAGCTGACGTTCATCGGTGGAGCCGACCCGTTCTCGGCTCTGCCCGAGCTGTCCATGACCGCCGCCCAGGCGAAGGCGTCCGAGGCTTATTCGGACCCCGCAGGTCGCGGCGCGCTGGCCGACCTGCTGGCGCCGGCGAGCTTCCGCCAGGACGTCTTCATGCGCGGCCCCCAACCCCTGTCGCCCCAGCGCAAGGAGGCGGCCCTGCGCGCCGTGCGGCTGGCGGCGGCCGAGCCCCTGGCCGGGCGCGAACTGACGGTGGACGTGCCCGGCGGCAAGCTGGAGCTCGACCCCCTGCCCTACCGGGCGGTGACCGCGCGGCTGGACGCGGGCCCGGCGAGCGTGGCCGAGCTCCTGCGCGAGGTGGAGGGCGCAGGGCGCCGCATGTCCGCCACCGAACTCCTGGTCGTGCTGGCGGGCTCCGGCATGGCCACCCCCGTCGCACGGCTGCCGGAGGAGGGCGGCCCTGAACCCGACCGCGCGCGCGCGCGCCGCTACAACGTCGCCATGGTGGAGGCCCTTCGCGACCAGGCGGGGCTGCGCTTGGCCCTGGCCAGCCCGCTGACCGGGTCGGGGCTGCGCGCGAGCCTCAACGACTGCCTGGCCTACCTCGCGCACGTGTCGCCCGCGGGCGCGCACCCCGAGCTCGACGCACCCGTCCTGCGCGAGGCGGCGGCCAGGCTCGCCCCGTTCTGGGAGGCGACGGCGGTCCTATGACCGGGCCGCGGCGCCGGAAGGCAGAACCGCCTCGTCGCGGTCGCGGCCGGCCGGCCCCCGGCCCAGCCATGTGGTCTGGCTCAGCAGGGCGGGCGCTTCGGGGTCGTCCAGCTTAAGCGAGGGCACCTCGTCCGCGCGCAGCACGAGCTGGAGGTCGAAATCGACGGCGGGGCCCACCGCCTCGCGCACCACCCGGTCCAGCAGGGCGCGCGGGCCGTCCGGCTGCAGAAAGGTGCGGAAGTCCTCCAGCGACAGGGGGCCGACGCGCAGGCGGAAGCGGCCCTGCACGTCCCACGCCTGCACGCCCGCCACCGCATCCTCGCCCAGGCGCGAGAAGGTGCGCTCGCCGGGGCGGGGCCCGGCCAGGCGCGTGCGCTCGCCGGGCGCGATGGCGATCCAGCGGCCGTGGAACTCCGCGATCTGCACCGGCGCGTTCAGGAGGGCGGCGGCCAGCCGACGCACCGCGCCGGGCGTGCGCACCCGCCGGCCCAGCGAGCCCGCCAAGCCGAGCAGGCCGCCGTCGCCGAGCGAGGCCTGCGCCTGCTGGGCGCCCAGGCCCAGGCCCATGGCCGAGGCGAGCGCCGAGCTGAACGGGTCGGCGAACGGGCGGTCGGCCTCCTCGTAACGCACGGGCAGGCGCGGCTTGGCCCAGGCGCGGTAGAAGAGGCTGAGACTCCGGTGGTTGAACAGGTCGAGGAACTCGGCGAGCGCCGGATCGCGCGCGCGGCGCCTTTGGACCAGAAGGTCGGAGTAGTGGTCGGGCAGCACGCCCGACGGCCCGGTCAGCCCCATGAAGGCGACCGTCAGCTCCGGCTTGGCGCCTTGCGTCGCTTCGGCGGCGGCGGTGATCTCGGCGGCGGCGAAGCGCATGCCGGCGGCGGCGCGCAGGCGCACGGGCTCGGCCACGGGGCGCGCCTCCCCGCCCAGGCGCGCGCGCGCGGCGCCGGCCCGGCGGGCGGCGCGCAGGATCAACCGCACGGTCTGGAAGAACTCGGCCTCGGAGGGCCGGTCCGCCGTGCGCGCGATCAGATCAGCCGTCTCGTCCCCGTCCTGGCCGGCCACGCGTGCCACGCTCCCTTGTCTCCCTTCAGCTTCAGGGTGGTGCGGCTGAAGGCGTTGATCGCCGCGAAGGAGGCGAAGGCCGTGTCCAGCACCGCGCCGAGCAGGAAGGCGCCTGAGCCCGACAGCTTCTTGTCGTCGAACTCGAGCGCCAGGTCGACGCCGCTGGCCAGGGCGATGCGGCCGCCCGCCGGCGCGCGCGCCACGGCGGCGCGGGTGTCCACCCGGCTCAGCCGGTCGATCACCGCGCGGCTCGCAGCGGAGTCGGCGCTGTCGTAGAGGCTGAGCATCTCCTTCAGCACGTCCAGCCCGCCCGGCCCGTCGGCGGACAGGTGGTTGAGCGAGAGCTGGGACACGAGCCGCCAGAGGGCTCCGCGCGTGCGCCGGGGCCGCAGCGGCCGGGTGGGGGCGATCAGCGCCTCGCACCGCCCGACCTGCCCCGTGTCGGGCAGGGACAGCCGGGGCCGGCCGCCGCCGAACGGCAGGCGCACCGCCGCGTCGCGGTTGGTGGCGGTGATGTCGACCGACGCCACATGGTCGCCGTCGGCGGCCGCCCGCCCGTCCGCGTCCGTGGCCACCAGGAACACGTCGTCGCCGCCGCCCGGATAGGGACTTGGCCGGCGGAGGGCGTGCCAGAACCGCTGCACCGGCTCGCGCCCGTGCTGGCGGCGGCCGAAGGAGAAGTAGGGGCGGTAGAGCTGCTCGTCCCCCGCCCGGTCGGTCACCACCACCCGGTCGACGGCGTAGACCTCCAGGGTGGTCTCGCGCCGGGCGTCGGGCACCACCCGGTGCTCGTAGCGGCCGGGGTCGAGGCGGATAGGGTCGGCTTCGGCGGGGAACAGGTTCACGATCGGCGTGCAGCCCAGGCGGAAATTGGCCGGCCCCACCGCCTGCTCCAGCTGCGGCTCGTGCCGGTCGAGGAACAGGAACACCTCCATGGTTCGCCCAGCTTTGAGCAGCGTCTTGGCGTCCAGGCCCCCCAGGTCGAAGAACAGGAACTTCTCGGGGAAGGCGAAGTACTCGCGGACAAGCGCGTAGCCCGGCTCGGCGGCGGGCGGGGCCGGCAGCATCAGCTCGGCGGCGGAGAAGCCCACCGGCTGCACCGCGCCCGGGCCCAGGATCACAGGGGCGTCATCGGCCGCGCTGTCGGCCAGCGCCACCGAGATTGTCCCGCCCAGGATCAGTTCGTAGAGGATCTGCGCTGTGCGCGGCTCCCCGTGGATGTGCACGCGCAGCCGGTCCAGCCCGAGGGAGGTGAGGTCGGCGCCCGACGCCGTGCAGGCCAGCGACAAGCGCAGCACGGAGGCGGCGGCGCCCGCGCGAGGGCTGGGCGGCGCGGCGAAGGGCACGCCGGACAGCACCGCGCCCGTCAGCGCCACGGGCCACAGCTCCACAGGGTATACGGTGCGGTAGGTCAAAGGCTCGGCGTCCACCGGTTCGGTGACCACCTTCTGGCCGGCCGGCACGCTGACGCGGCCCACCTGATCGGCTTGCGCCGACATCTGCACGATGCTGGAGGACGGGAACGGCGCCAGGTAGTGCGGCTGCAGCAGCTGCAGCAGCGACTCGGTCAGCTCGGGGAAGTCGTCTTCGAGCTTCAGCCGCATGCGGGCGTTGAGGAAGGCGAAGGCCTCGATCAACCGGCCGACATGGGGGTCCTCCACCGAGTCGGTCGACAGGCGCAGGCGCCCGGCGATCTTGGGATTGGCGGCGGCGAACTCCTGCGCCAGCTCCCGCATGAAGCGCAGCTCGCCGTTGTAATAGGGGAGCAGGTCGTCCAGCACCGCGTCAGTCCCCCACCACGATCGCACCTTCGACGGGGTCGAGGTAGCTGTCGAAGGAGAGCGACTGGCGCTCGCCGCCCAGCTCGACCGCGCCGAGGATGCGGAAGCGCAGGCGCCGATCCAGGGGGTCGGCGTTGTCCACCACCTGCACCTCGTACAGCTGGATGCGCGGTTCGGAGGCGCGCAGCACGCGCTCCACGTCGTCGGCGAAGTCCTGGCGGAAGGTGAACGAGTTCAGCTGCTCGTTGGTGAAATCCTCCAGTCCATAGGAGAGAAGCGACCGCTCCAACTCGGCCAGCGCCGCAGGCGGAGTCAGGAAGCGGCGGCGCGTGTTGAACAGGTCCTGCAGGTCGCGGCGCAGCCCGTCCTTCAGCCGGGCGAAGCTGGGGGCGTCGCTCTCGCGCCCGTCGTCGATCAGCCGGTCCAGCAGCGAGCCGGCGTTCAGGTCGGCGATGTCGCGCCGGCGCGCCACCGGCCCGCTCAGCCCCGCCCGGCGTCGGCTGCGGCCACCGACAGCTCGCGCACGGTGGAGAGCGCCACGAGGTCGTCGCCGACCAGCAGGCACCGCTGGCCCAGGCCGCAGGTGAGCCCCGCCCGCTCGGTCCAGTCCGTCTCGCGCGCGAGACGCAGGGGGTCGGTGAGCTCGGCCGCAGGCGCGGAATAGGTCATCGGCAGGTAGACCACGCCCGTCGGGCCGTCCCGCAGCTCCAGGTCGGCCGCGCGCCAGACGAGGTCGCGAGGGCGCTCCACCGGCCGCAGCTGCAGCGACACCACCTCAGACCAGCCGGCCCAGACGTACTTTCCCGTGCTGGTCATCAGCTCCAGCACGTCGGCCGTGCGGTCGTCGCCGTCGCGCAGGGTGGAGAAAGGCCGGCCGTCGCACACGCCCGTGAGCTCGGGCGTCTCGACGTCCGCCGCTTCGCGCAGCGCCGCGGCGTCGCCGCCGGCGCGGCTCTCGGTCAGGATGCGCAGCGCCGTCTCCACCGCGGGCGTCGGCGCGGTGACGAGGTCGGGGGAGCGGCCCGCGGCGAACACCTCGTCGCGGTGCTTGGCGGCGCGCACCAGCTGGCGCTGCAGGGCCACCAGCATGCCCCAGCTCGGGTCCTGCGTGCTGGCGAGGTCGAGGTGGGTGTCGGCGCGCTCCAGCTCGCCCTGCAGGATCAGCACCTCGGCAAGGGCGAAGCGCGCCCGGCCGTCGGTCGGCGCGCGCTTGACCGCCTCCGTCAGGGCGGTGCGTGCACCGGCGAGGTCGCCGGCCTGGATCATCTCGGACGCCGTCATCGAAGTCATCGGGGAAGGGGTCATCGGGCCTCACAGCGCATGGCGGACGCCCTGCAGGGTGGTGGTGAGCTGGAACTCGGCGACCGCCTGGTCGAGCTGCAGGTGCGGCTTGATCCAGGCGTTGCATTCGTAGGTCCCGGGCGAGCCGGGCACCTCGCGCAGGCTCACGCGGCCGTCCTGCAGGGGATGGCGCGCCTTGATCTCGAACGACAGGTTGTCGCCCGCGCTGCAGTAGCCGTATAGCCAGGTCTGCAGCTTGCGCTCGCACTCCTCGGCAGACTTCAGCGAGCCGATCCAATCGCGCCCGATCACCTTGAGGTAGTGGGCGAAGCGCGACACGCAGAGCACGTAGTTGAGCACCGCACCCAGCTGGGCGTTGGTGCGGGCGATCTCGGTGGTGAAGTTGACCTGCGGGCGGTGCAGCGTGGGCAGGCTGTGCAGGGCGAGGTAGGGCGTGTCCTTGCACCGCTTGACGCAGATCACGCCGGCGCGGGTGAGGTCGGACTCCAGCACGGCCGACAGGTTCACCTCCAGGGCGGGCTTGAGGGCGGTGCCGGGCGAGTCGGTGGCGAAGTCGGCGGCGGGCAGGCCGGAGACGACGCCCGCGTCCACCTTGTCCAGCACCGTGCCGCGGGTCGCCGCCAGCCAGCGGTGCTCGTCGAAGGCGCGCAGGCACACCTGCGCCACGGCCAGGGCCGCCACGCCCCACAGCTGGTCTCGCCCGTCCGGCCGCACGCGCTCTTCGTAGCGGAAGCCGCAGTCCCCCGCGTCGCGGCCGCGGTAGGGCGTGCGCAGCAGGATGCGCGGGGCGGCGAGCGCGACGAAGCGCGTGTCGGGCACCTGCTGCAACGACTGCAGCCGCCGGTGGGCGATGTCGGACAGCGTGTCGGCCACGGACTGCCGCAGGTCGAGGTCGCCGAACCGCTCCACCTCGAACAGGCTGGGCGCCGCGCCCATGACGATGGGGGCGAAGGCGGCCGCGCACACGCCGCTGAGGGCGCGCAGGGCGCCCACGTCGTCGGTGGCGAAGCCGCGCACCGGCTTGTGGCGCACCTCGTAGAGGCCGACCAGCAGCGAGACGGGTACGCCGCCGGGCGTGCCGAACTCCTCGTCGTAGACCAGGCGGAACAAGGTGGAGCGGTCGAAGTCCGGCGCGCGCTCCAGGTCCCGCGTCAGCTCGCTCCAGCGGCAGTCCAGCACCCGCAGGCGGGTCATGCCGTCGCCGCCCAGGGTCTCGGCCAACCAGCGCACTCCGCGCCAGGCCGACTCCAGGCTCTGGAACGAGGGGTGGTGGAGCACGGCGTCGCAGGCGCGGCCGAGCGCATCGTCGAGGGCGGCGACGTCGCGGTCGATCAGGCGGCGCAGGCGCGCGGCGTCCAGGCCCGCGAGCCGCTCGGGGCCGAACCACAGGGCCAGGGCGTCCGCGCGGTCGGCTGCGAGAAAGGCGTCGAGGCGGCCGTCTTCGGGCGCCGCAGCCGCGGCGCGCACGTCATCGCGCAAGGGCGCGGCGCCCGGCGCGGAGACCGGCGCGGTCTCCGGCGCGAGGTCCGAGCCGTCCACCGTCAGCGTCCCCCGCCCCGCGCCGGACCCGTCAGGTCTTCTGCGGGATGCGCGCCACCAGCCGCAGGGACGCGGTGAGCTCCTCCATCTGCAGCCACGGCCGCAGGTAGGCCACGGCGTTGTAGCTGCCCGGCGAGCCGGCCACCGCGGTCACCTCCACACGGGCGTCGCGCAGGGGATATTTGGCGCGGATCTCCTGCCCGCCGCCTTCCGCCGCGTTGACGTAGTTCATGATCCAGCGGTTAAGCCAATTGCCGCAGTCCTCCGCCTCCATGAACGAGCCGATCTTGTCCCGCGCCATCACCTTTAAATAGTGGGCGAATCGAGAGGTCGCCATGATGTAGGGCAGGCGCGCAGAGATGGCCGCGTTCTCCGTGGCCTCGGGCCGATCGTACTTTTTTGGCTTCTGCGTGGTCTGCGCGCCGAAGAAGACCGCATAGTCCGTGTTCTTGTAATGGCACAGCGGCAGGAAGCCGAGGTCGGAGAGTTCCTTCTCGCGGCGAGAGGTGATGGCGATCTCGGTCGGGCACTGCTCGGCCATGTCGCCGTCGTCGGACATGAACAGGTGCGTGGGCAGGTCGGACACCTTGCCGCCGCCCTCCGCGCCGCGGATGGCGGTGCACCAGCCGCTGTCGGCGAACGCCTCCGTCATGCGCGCGCCCATGGCGTAGGCGGCGTTCATCCAGCAGTAGTCGTCATGCGCCAGCGCCTGCGGGTCACCGTTCGGGTCCTTGGGCGACTCCTCGTAATTGAACTCGTCCACCGATCGCGAGCCCTCGCCGTATGGCTGGCGAGCCAGCACCCGCGGCATGGTCAGCGTGACGAAACGGCTGTCCTCCGTGTCGCGGAAGCCGCGCCACTTGGTGTACTCGGTGGACTGGAACCGGTCGCTGAGGTCGCGCGGCTTGGACAGCTCCTCGAAGCTGTCGAAGCCGAACATCGACGGACCGGCGGCGGCCACGAACGGCGCAAAGGCGCCCGCCGCGACACCTGAGATGTTGCGCAGGAGCTCGATGTCTTCCTGCCCGGAGCCAAAGTAGTAGTCACCAATCATGGCTCCGTACGGCTCGCCGCCGGGCGTTCCGAACTCACCCTCGTAGATCTTTTTGAACAAGGTGCTTTGATCGAACTCCACGGCCTTCGACAGGTCGCGAGCGAGGTCGCGCTTGGAGGCGTTGAGCACGCGGATCTTCAAGTCACGCCCGGTGGTGGAGTTCATGACCAGATAATTCAACCCGCGCCAGCTGCCTTCCAGCGCCTTGAACTTCTCCGAATGCATGACCGCCGCCAGCTGACGGGACAATTGGGCGTCGATTTCTTCGATCGCCCTCTTGATGGTGACGGTGAAGTTGCGCGAGAAGGTGACGGTGCCGCGGTTCGCCTCTTCGGTCAGAGCGCGCAGCAGCTCCTGCACCTCCTGCGGCTCGGTCTGGCGTGTGGCCCCGATCGCTTGGTCCAGTAGGCTCGTGGTCGTGGCGCCGGAGGCGGAACCCCGAGAGGCGGCGGACTTGGCTTCGGCCATCTCGGCTCACTCCTTCTCAGGCGCGGGCGAGGCGCCCAGTTCCTTGGACAACTCGTCGAGCTGTCCCTTGTTCTGGAGCACCTGCTCAAGCAGGGTCTCCAGCTGTTCGGAGTTATCGGCCTTGCTCATCAGGTCGCGCAGCTTGTTGCGCGTCTGCATCAGCTTGCGAAGGGGCTCGACCTGCTCGACCACCCGGCCCGGCTCGAAGTCCTCCATGGACTCGAACTTCAGGTCGACATGCATCTCGCCGCCATCGCCCTTCAGCGTATTCTCCACGCGCATGCTCAGGCCGGGCGTCATCCGCCGCATCACCTGATCGAAGTTGTCGCGGTCGATCTGGATGAACTTGCGATCCTTCAACGGCTTCAACGGCTCGGTGGGGTCGCCGGAGAAGTCGCCCATCACACCGACGACGAAGGGCAGCTCCTTCACCTCTTGGGCGCCCTCGGTCTCCACGTCGTAGGTGATGTGCACTCGCGGCTTGCGGACCCGCTTGAGCTTGTCGTGAACGCTCTTCATTGGCTCCACCCCTCAGACTTGCGCCCCGACGCACCACGCGCCGATACGGCCCGGTGAAACCGGCCCCGCCGTTCCTGCAACCTAACGCCAAGCCGCGAAAAGCCCAACGCCGCTCAGTAAGACGACGACAGGTCGGTCGCCGCCGCCGCCTCCTTCACCCCGGCGCGCTGCAGGAACAGGAGCCGCTCGTCGGCCTGAGGCAGCAGTTCGGCGAGGAGCTCGTCCAGCGGCAGCCGGGCGCGGCGCACCACCTCGCGCAGGCTGCGCGACACCAGCGACTGCGGCTCGGTCTCGGCGAAGAAGTCGGCGATGGCCAGGATGGCCTCGTAGGCCTGGGCGCGGTTGCGCACGCCGCGGCGCGCGCTGTCCACGCCCACCTCCGCGCCATCCGCAGAGGCGGGATCGTCCGACACGCCCGCCTGGGCGGCGGGCGCGTCGGAGAGCCTGGGGCCGACGTTCTGCTCCAGGAGCGTCGTGACGGCCCGTAAAGGCTCGGTGAGCTGCGAGCCGAAGCGGCCGACGCCGGTCTTCTCATCCGCCAGCGCGGCCAGCCTCTCCACCCGCTCGGCCGCCAGGCCCGCGTCGCGGTGGACGGCGCGCAGGAACTCGGTGGAGGCGCGGGCCAAGGCCTGCGACACCTGCTCGACCTGCTCGGCCCGGCGGGCCTGCTGCCGCTCGCGCGCGGCCGCGTCGTCGCCGCCCGGCAGGGGCGCGTAGGCCGTCTCCACCGTCCACAGCGCCACCTCGGGCGAGCGGTCGGAGAGCGGCAGCAGGCGGATCGGGTGCAGCAGGGCCGCGATCCCCTCCAGGCCCAGCAGCCCGCCCACGGGCGCGATGCGGCCCAGGACGCCGTCCTCGTCCTCCACCGGGTGCAGGCCGGCGTCCCAGAACGTCTCGATCAGCCGGCGGATAAGCTCCAGCCCGTCGGCGAGGCCGGCGAAGCCGCGCACGCGCACCTGAGCCTCGCACAGCCAGCAAGCCACCTCCAGATCCTTGCCGCGGACCGCCAGCGTCTCGCAGGCGAGCTCCGACAACTCCGTCCAGGCGCGCAGCCCGGTCTCGATCAGCGGGGTGTCGCCCTCCGGCGTGGCGGCCGCGTCGCGCTCGGCGCCCCGCGCCTCCGCCCGCAGGTCCTTGATGCGGAAGAACGCCGCGGCGTCGGCCCCCACCCGCAGGTCGGCGCCCGCGCCGCCGTCGACGGGCGCCGACAGCGCCTCCAGATCGAACCCCTCGAACACGCCCGCGCGCCTCGCCCTCGCCGATCCGCAGCGTCCGCGAGACGGCGTCCGCCGTCAATCCGCGTCGCCTCCTGAGGGAGAAGCGCTGGCCGGGGCGGAACCGCTCTGCTAGCGTGGCCGCAGGCTGGCGAGGGGGAGCGCGCTTTGCTCGAGCGTGTCGGGCGTTTCCGCGTCCAGGAACTGGTCGGCGAAGGCGCGATGGCCGACGTCTACCGGGCGTTCGACCCGAGCATCAACCGCACCCTGGCCATCAAGGTCCTGAAGCGCGAGTACCGCGAGAACCGCGAATACGCCGGCCGCTTCCTGCGCGAGGCCAAGGCCGCCGGCGCGCTGAACCATCCCAACATCGTCACCCTCTACGACGTGGGCGAGGTCGACGGTTACCCCTACATCGCCATGGAGTTGATCGAGGGCCGCACCCTCAACGAGGTGGTGCGCGAGCGCGGCAAGCTCGGCACGGGCGAGGTGGTGGGCATCGGTGTGCAGTTGGCCGACGCCCTGCGCTACGCCCATGCGATGAACGTCGTGCACCGCGACATCAAGCCCAGCAACATCATGCTGCTGCCCGACGGGCGCTCCATCAAGATCCTCGACTTCGGCATCGCCCACATCGGCGAGGGCGAAGGCGACGAGGACGACGACGGGCTGAAGACGCAGATCGGCCAGGTGCTCGGCAGCCCGCGATACATGAGCCCCGAGCAGGCGCTGGGCCGCGAGCTGGATGGACGCAGCGACCTGTTCTCCGTGGGCGTGGTGCTCTACGAACTGACCACGGGGCGCAAGGCGTTCTCGGGCGCGAGCCCCGCCACCCTCGCCCTGCAGATCACCCAGCAGGAGCCGCCTTCGCTGGCCGAGGTGGCCTCCGACGCGCCGCGCGGACTTCAATTCATCATCAACAAGCTCCTGGCGAAACGGCCGGAGCGCCGCTTCCGCGACGGCCAGCAGTTGGCGGAGGCCCTGCGCCGCGAGCAGGCGGCTTTCAACGCGGTTCAGGCCGAAGCGCAGACCAAGCGGCGCTACCTGCCGCTGCAGGTGCGCACCACGCTGCTGGTCGTGTCCATCACCGCTCTCGCCCTGGGCGCGAGCATCGGCACCGTGCTGGTGCGCCAGCAGGCGTCCATGCAGCAGCTGGCGGTGACCTTCGGCTCGGCCACCGCCGCCTTCGTGGCCAACAACGCCGCCCTGCGCGCCGCCGACAACGCCACCCTGCCGCCCGAGCAGCAGGACTGGCTGCCCACCCAGGCTTTCGTGGAGAACGCCGCGAGCGACCCCAACGTGCGCCAGCTGACCGTGGTGGACGCCCAAGGCGTGGTGCGCGGCTCCAAGACGCCGTCGCTGATCGGCGGACGCTACCGACCGCCCGGCGGCGAGCGTGCGGTGGGGCGCGTGGGCGACGACACGGTGACCGAGACGCAGGACGGCGCGGGCCTGCGCTTCACGCGCACCATCGTCTACGCCGGGCACCCTTACGGGCGGGTGGATCTCGTCCTGAGCCGCGCAGGGCTGCGGTCGGTGCGCGACCTGTCGCGCCTGCTCATGGGGCTGCTGGCCCTGGTCACCTTGGGAAGCGTGGGGGCCGCCAGCTACATCGTGGCGCGCTCCCTGGCCGCGCCGATCCGCCGCCTGAAGGATGCGCTGACCGACGCTGCGGCGGGCGACCTCGACTTTCGCATCTCCCACCACCGCAAGGACGAGTTCGGCGAGCTGTTCGACGCCTACAATCTGATGAGCAGCAACCTCGAAGAGCAGATGGCGGCCACGGAAGGCTACGCGCTCGAGGAGGGTGGCGAGCGCTCCGCTCCCGCCCCCGCGCGCGCCCGGCAGCCCGCGCCCTTCGCGGCGGCCGTGGAGGCGCCCGCGGCGGCCCGCAGTCCGTTCGCGTTCGAGACGGCCGACCGGGACGAGGCGCTGGTGGGGGCCGTCTACGGGCGCGGCAGGTCGGCGGGAGGCGACGCGCGGGCGCCGGCGCGCACGCCTTCCCCGTTCGATCCCCCCGAGGCCGCACAAGCCCGTCCGTCTCCCGAGCCTCCCGACGACGACGAGCGCACCGTCATCAGCCCGCGAGATCGGTGAGGTGAGTCTCCGGAGCCCGGCGGCGCCCGCCTTCGCCGCCCTGGCGCTGGCCGGCTGCGCCACGACCACGCCGACATCCGATGCGGTCGGAGCCGCCGCGGCGCTCGGCCGCTCCGGCCATCTGATCGTCGCCGTGGCGCAGCCCGGCGACACGGCCGCGAGCCTGGCCGCCCGCTACCTGAACGACCCGGGTCTCGCCTGGCGCGTCAGTCCGGTGGACGGCCCGCTGAGACCCGGCGGCGTCGTGGCCCTCGCCCTTACCGACGCGGACGCCGACCTGGCCGGTCCGCCGCGCTACGTGCCGATCCTCTGCTACCACCGCTTCACCGCCGGGCGCTCCACGAGCCGGATGGAGGTGTCGGCGGCCGACTTCGAAAGCCAGCTGAAATGGCTGCACGACGGCGGCTGGACGGTGGCGCCACTGAAGACGGTGCTGGGCTTCATCGCCGGCCGCAACGGCGTGCCGCCCCGCACCGTGGCGATCACCATCGACGACGGCTACCGCTCCGCCGTCGACATCGCCGTGCCGCTGCTGGAACGCTTCAACGACCCGGCCACCCTGTTCGTCTACACCGACTTCGTCGGCACGGGTGCCGGCGTCACCTGGGCGCAGCTGGAAGGGCTGAAGCACGGCCTGATCGACGTGCAGTCCCACTCCAAGAGCCATCCCGACCTGAACAAGCGGCTGCCAGGTGAGACTCCGGCGGCCTATGACAAGCGCCTGCACACGGAGATCGACCTGCCGCTGCAGATTTTCGGCAAGCATGGCTTGGCGGACGCCAGCGTGTTCGCCTTCCCCTACGGCGCGGCCAACCCGCAGGTCGACGCTGTGCTGAAAGGCGCCGGCTACCGCGCCGCGGTCACGGTGGCGAGGGGGGGCAATCCGAGTTGGGCGCCGCCTTACCTGCTGCGGCGCGACATGGTCTTCGGCGACGACAGCCTCGCCCGGTTCGCCGAGCGGGTGACGAGCGCCGCGCGGGGCGGCGGCGGTCCTGCGGAGGCGGAGACCCCGTGAGCGAAGCGCGTGGCCGGCCGCGCCTGCTCACGGCCGCAGCGCTCTCATGCGCCATGACCGCCGCCGCGTGCGCGACCGCACCCGCCACAGGTCCTGCGAGGGCGCCGGCCGCGGCCGGCCCCGGGATCGGCCGCGCGCAGGTCTACGC
>CAXTCO010000033.1:0-15153 GCA_964242255.1 uncultured Caulobacteraceae bacterium
GCCACCTGCGCGGCGGCGCCGGCCGGTTGCTGGCCGACTTCGCCGACGTGGTCGCCGCGCACGCGGCGCGGCTGCCGCGGCCCTGGATCGGGCTCGGCCACTCCATGGGCGGCGGCCTGACGGCCCTGGCCGCGGTGCGCACGCCCGAGCTGTTCGACGCCCTGTTCCTCAGCGCGCCGATGACGGGCGTGCTGACCGGTCCGCATCCGCCGGCGCGCGTGCGGGCGGCGGCGTGGGTGATGGGCTGGACGGGCCTGGGGGCCGCCCTGCCGCTGCCGCAGCGCGATCCCCTGCGCGACCGCTTCGACACCAACGTCCTGACGCACGACCGCACGCGCTTCGAGCGCACGGCCGCCCTGATCCGCGCCCACCCCGAGCTGCGCCTGGGCGGCCCCACCTGGAGCTGGCTCGCCTTCACCTTCGAGCTGTCGCAGGCCCTCGCCCGCCCGGGCGCCGCGGAGCGGATCGACCGCCCCGCGCGCGTGCTCGTCGCGGGTGAGGAGAAGCTGGTCGACAACGCCGCCCCCCGCCGCTTCGCCGCGCGCCTGCCCGCCGGACGGCTGCGGGAGCTGGACGGCGCCCGCCACGAGCTCCTGATGGAGACCGACCCGCTGCGGGCGCGCGTGTGGGCCGAGTTCGACGCCCTGGCGGACGAGGTGGCCGGCTGACCGCACGCCCTCCCGCGATGCGGGAGAACGACGTCAAGCGGCCGAGCGGCGCAGCGCCGTCAGCGCCTCCTCCAGGCAGGCGCGGTCGCCCGCCGCGCACACCTGGCCGCGCGCGCCCAGGCCAGCATCGGCCAGGGGCCGCCCGGTCCAGTCGGTGACGAGGCCGCCCGCGCCCTCCACCACGGGGATGCAGGGCTCGATGTCCCAACGCTTGAGGCCGCTCTCGACCACGAGGTCGATCCCGCCAAGGGCCGTGAGGGCGAACAGGTAGCCGTCGCCTCCCAGGCGCGTCAGGCGGCTGGCCGCCTTGACCTGGTTCCAGGCCCCGAGTTCGGCGCCCGTGAAGTAGGTGTGCGGATCGGTGGCGGCGAGCGTCGCCTCCGTCAGCCGGCGCGGGCGCACGCGGATCGGCCGCTCGCCGCCGCGCGAGACCAGGCGCGAACCGCCCGCGTGGCCCACGAACACCTCGCCGAGGCAGGGCTGGCCGATGGAGCCGAGCACGGGCCGGCCGCGGAAGTTGAGCCCGATCAGGGTCACCCAAAGGGGAATGCCGCTGATGAAGGCGCGGGTGCCGTCCACAGGGTCGAGCACCCAGGTCCACTCGGCGTCGGGGCGGTCCTCGCCCTCCTCCTCGCCGATCACGCCGTGGTCGGGGTGGTGGGCGCCGATCAGCCGGCGGAGGGCGCGCTCCGCGCCGCGGTCGGCCTCCGTCACGGGGTCGAAGCCGCCGCCCATGGTGCTGGACGCGCGTTTGTCGTCCACCGCCGTTCCGGTGCGGAAGCGGGGCAGCGTCTCGGCCGCGGCGACGCGGTGCAGCTCGAGCAGGAACGGTTCAAGGGCGGCGAGGGCTTCGAAGGTGGGCGCGGAAGGCATGGCGCGCCTTTAAGCACGCCCGCGCCGCGGCGGCGCGCCCGCTGCGACATGCCTCAGAGCGGCAATTCGTGGCCGTGGAGCGACTTGGCGAGGTCCAGCAGGCGACGGCGCGGGCGCTCGCCCAGCTGGTAGTAGGCGCGGATCAGGTCCAGCGTCTCCTTGCGGGCCAACACCTCTCCCGAGCCCTTGTCCTCCGTTGCGTCCTGCGCGGTGGCGAGCCCGTCGTAGAAGTAGCTGATGGGCGACTGCAGCGCCTCGGAGAGCTGCCACAGGCGGGCGGCGCTGATGCGGTTGGCGCCGCACTCGTATTTCTGGATCTGCTGGAAGCGGATGCCCACGCCGTCGGCCAGTTGCTGCTGCGTCAGGCCGAGCAGGCGGCGGCGGCGGCGCAGGCGCTTGCCCAGGTGCAGGTCGATGTCGGTGGCCATGGCGCGGGCGGGCTCCGGAGCGTCCCAGGTCGGGACGGATGCCCTGACCGCGAGCAAGCACCGCGCCGCCGCTCGCCTCTCCCGCGACTCCCCTCCGCGCGAGTGTCCTCGCGCCCAAGAAGAAGGGCGGCCCCCTGTCAAGGAGACCGCCCTTCGCACGTCAGTCAGACCCCCTTGGGGATCAGCGGCCCGGGCCGCTGGGCGTGGTGCTCGCGCCCGTGGGCGTGTTGGACGGGTTGGAGCCCGACGCGTTCGGCGACGCCGACGAGTTCACCGTACCGGCCGAGGACATCGAGCCGGTGGTCGAGCCGCCGCGCGTGGACCGCGACCCGGCCGAGCCGGAGGTCGAGTTCATGGAGCCCGTCAGGCCGGACGAGCCCATCGTCGATCCCGACTGCGAGCCCATGGAGCCCGTCGTCGACATCGAGCCTGTGGAGCCCATCGACCCCATGGAGCCGGACGTGGAGCCCGTGCCGTAGGCGCCGCCGGTGGTGGAGCCGCCCTGCATGCCGCTCATGCCCGACATGCCGCTCATGCCCGTGCCGGTCGCGCCCGTGGAGCCGACCGCGGATCCCGTGCCGCCCGCCGAACCCGAGGCTTGACCGCCGCCGGCCCCGCCGGCGGATTGCGCGCCGGCGACGCCGGCGGAGAGAAGAAGGGCCGCTCCCGCGGCGATCGCGATCCTACGCATGTGTGTCGCTCCCGTACTTTCTTGAAGAAGGTCGACCGCCTCACGCGGAGGCGGTCATACGGCAGCACAACCCGCGGGATCGCCGAAGGTTGTCCGAACCTCGCCGATTCTTTTCGCGCCCGTCACTCCTCCTTGACGCGGCGCTTGCGGAACGAAGGGTTCAGCACCTGCTTGCGCAGGCGGATGGACTTGGGCGTGACCTCCACCAGCTCGTCCTCCTCGATGTAGGCGATGGCCTGCTCCAGCGTCATGCGGCGCGGCGGGGTCAGGCGGATCGCCTCGTCCTTGCCGCTGGCGCGCACGTTGGTGAGCTGCTTGGCCTTCATCGGATTGACGTCGAGGTCGTCGGCGCGGGCGTTCTCGCCGATGATCATGCCCTGGTAGGTCTTCTCGCCGGCGCCCACGAACATGGTCCCGCGCTCCTCCAGGTTCCATAGCGCGTAGGAGGCGGTCTCGCCGTCGCTGTTGGACACCAGGACGCCCTTCCGCCCGCCCTCGATGGCGCCCTTGTAGGGTTCGTAGTGGCTGAACACGCGGTTCAGCACGCCGGAGCCGCGGGTGTCGGTCAGGAACTCGCCCTGGTAGCCGATCAGGCTGCGCGAGGGGGCGGTCAGGGCGATGCGCGTCTTGCCGGCGCCGGACGGCCCCATGTCCTTCAGCTCGGCCTTGCGGGCGCTCAGCTTCTCGATGACGACGCCGCTGAACTCATCGTCCACGTCGATCACCACGTCCTCGATGGGCTCCAGGCGCTCGCCGGTCTTCTCGCTCTTCTGGAACACCACGCGGGGGCGGCTGATGGAGACCTCGAAGCCCTCGCGGCGCATGCCCTCGATCAGCACCCCCAGCTGCAGCTCGCCGCGGCCGGCCACCTCGTAGGCGTCCTTCTCGCTGGTTTCGGTGACGCGGATGGCGACGTTGCTCTCCGCCTCTTTCTGCAGGCGGGCGGCGATGACGCGGCTCTGCACCTTGTCGCCCTCCTTGCCGGCCAGGGGCGAGTCGTTGACCGACACGGTCATGCTGATGGTCGGCGGGTCGATGGGCTGGGCGGGCAGGGCGGCCGTGACCTCCATGGCGCAAAGGGTGTCGGCCACCGTCGCCTTGCTGAGGCCCGCGATGGCGACGATGTCGCCCGCCTCGGCCCCCTCGTCGACGGGCTGGCGCTTCAGGCCGCGGAAGGCGAGCACCTTGGTGATGCGGCCGCGCTCGATCTCCTTGCCCTCGCGGTCCAGCGCGTGGATCGCCATGCCGGGGACCGCCTTGCCGCTCTCTATCCGCCCGGTGAGCAGGCGTCCCAGGAAGGGGTCGCTCTCGATCAGCACCGACAGGATCTGGAACGGCTCCGCCGTGCGCGCCACGGCTTTGGGCTCGGGCACGTGGCGCACGATCAGGTCGAACAACGGGGCCAGCGTGTCGTTGGGCTTGGCCATATCCAGCGTCGCCCAGCCGTTCTTGCCGCTGGCGTAGATGTGCGGGAAGTCGAGCTGCTCGTCGGTGGCGCCCATCGTGGCGAACAGGTCGAAGGCGTCGTTCAGCACGCGCTCGGGGTCGGCGTGGGGGCGGTCCACCTTGTTGAGGCACAGGATCGGGCGCAGGCCCATCTTCAGCGCCTTGCCGAGCACGAACTTGGTCTGCGGCATGACGCCCTCCTCGGCGTCCACCAGGATCACGCACCCGTCCACCATGCCGAGGATGCGCTCCACCTCGCCGCCGAAGTCGGCGTGGCCGGGGGTGTCGATGATGTTGATGCGCGTGTCGCCGGCCTCGCCGCGCCACAGCACGCTGGTGCATTTGGCGAGGATCGTGATGCCGCGCTCCCGCTCCTGGTCGTTGGAGTCCATGGCGCGCTCCACCGTGGCCTCGTTGGCGCGGAACACGCCGCTCTGGGCCAGCAGCTGGTCCACCAGCGTGGTCTTGCCATGGTCCACGTGGGCGATGATGGCGATGTTTCGCAGCGACACGGCTTGATCTCGTAAATTCACCCACGCCGAGACGCCGCGAATGGCGCGCCGCGCGGAGGACGTCGTCGGACGGGTTGCGGGAGGCGCCGCGCACATAGGAGAAAGCGCGGCCGGACGCCAGCGGCGGAACGAAGCGGGGAGGCGCGGATGGGGCGCGTGCAGGTGTGGGCGGCCGCGGCCGCGTGTCTGGCCCTGTCCTTGGCCGCCTCCGGCGCAGCCGCCGCGGCGCCGTCGGGCGTCGGCGGGTGGGTGGACGGCATGCGCCCGGTCCCGGCGCCTTCCGAGCTGGCCGGCGTACCGCTCCCCGTCACCCTCGAGAGGTCGCCGGGCCGGCCGCCGCAGCCCGAGGCCTGGGCGGCCGACCGCGGCCAGCGCCTCGTCTACGACGTCTCGCAGCCGAGCCTGATCGCCTGGCCCGCGCCGGCCGGGGCGGCTCCGACCTCGGGCGTCCCTGCGCCCGCGGTGATCCTGGTTCCCGGCGGAGGCTTCGAGTTCCTGTCCATGGACAACGAGGGCGTGCGCGTCGCCGAGCGGCTGAAGGCGTCGGGCGTGCGCGTCTTCATCCTGAAGTACCGCACCCTCGACCTGCCGGGCGGCTTCGACGGGTTCAGGCGGGCGGTGGCGGCCACCTTCGCGGACCGCGCCCTGGCGGGCGGCGGGATCGACATCTACGCCGACACCCCGCTCGCCGTGGCCGACGCGCAGGCGGCGATCCGGGCGGTGAGGGCGGACGCCGCGCGCCTGGGCGTGGATCCGCACCGCATCGTCCTGGCCGGCTTCTCGGCGGGGGCGCGCGCGGTGCTGTCGGTGGTGCAGGCCGACGCACCGGGCGCCCGGCCCGACTTCGCCGCCACGGTCTACGGCCCGAACAAGACCGAGCCCGTGCCCGCCGACGCGCCGCCCCTGTTCGCCGCCTTGGCCGCCGACGACCGCTTCTTCGGCGGCGACGGCCTGGGCCTGATCGGGGCGTGGCGGGCGGCGAACCCGTCCGTGGAGCTGCACCTGTTCGCCTCCGGCGGCCACGGCTTCGCCTCGCAGCCGAGCGGCGCCACCAGCGACGGCTGGTTCGACGCCTTCGCCCGCTGGCTGGCGGACGTGGTGGTCTCGCCGCGCCCAGCGGCGCGCTGAGGCCCGGTCAGGCGAAGGGGCCGATGGGCGGCGGCTCGAACGGCCCGGTCGCCACGAACGGCCCGTTGCGGAAGCCCGGCTTGCCGTAGCGGAACAGCGAGCCGTCCGGCGCCAGCGTGCGGCCGCCGGCGGCGCGGAGCACGGCGTCGCCCGCGGCGGTGTCCCACTCCATGGTCGGCCCGGTGCGTGGGTAGAGGTCGGCCTCGCCCGCCGCCAGCACGCCGTATTTGAGGGAGGAGCCCGTCGCGACGCGCTCGTGCGGCGGCAGGGCGGCGATGTAGCGGTCCAGCGCCGACGAGCCGTGGCTGCGCGAGGCCACCACGCCCAGCGTCGCCCCCGGCGTCCGCACGCGGATCGCCCGCCGCGCGCCCACCTCGCCCGGTGTGCCCGCGCCCTCCGCCAGCCACGCCCCGCCGCCGGCCCCGTCTCCGGCCCCGTCTCCGGCCTCGCCGAGGAACAGCCGGCCCAGCGCCGGCGCGTAGACGACGCCCAGCACGGGCGACCCGTCCTCCACCAGGCCCACGTTGACGGTGTAGTCGGTCCCGCCGCGCACGAACTCGCGCGTGCCGTCCAGCGGGTCCACCAGGAAGAAGCGCCGCCCAACCTGCGGCGTGCGCCCGGCCGCCACCTCCTCCTCCGCCACCACGGGCGTGTCCGGCGCGAGGGCGGCCAGGGCGTCCAGCAGCACGGCCTCGGCCGCGTGGTCGGCGGCGGTGACGGGGCTCTCGTCCGCCTTGACGACCGTCTCGAAGCCCTGCGCCACGTGCCGCAGGATCTCCGCCCCGGCGCGCAGGCAGGCGGCGGCGACCCCGTCCAGGAGGGGGGAGGGGGCGGAGGGTCCGCCGCTGGGGGGGATCATGGGCTGCGTCTCAGAAGATCTGGAGAGGATCGGTCAGAGCTTCTGTTCGATCAGGTGTCCAGAGCGTCCCGCCGTCGCGCTCACACGCGCCCAGCAGGGCTGCGCCGGCGAGCCTCACAAGGCGACCCACGGCCGTCTTTTGAGGCCGAACGCGTTGTAGCATTGTGTCACCTCATCATCGTCGTCAGCTTCACACGCTTGGCGTGCCTTCAGGGAGATGGGAGCGTCGTCGGCGGTCGTTCGTCCGCCGCCTGCGTCAGGCGGCGTGGGTCCACCTGCTCGCGAGTCGCTCGTCAGCCCCAGCATGGCGCCGCCCAGGACTCCGGCCATCGCCGCCGCACCCGTCGCACCCGCGACGACGCCGGCTTCCGCCGCCGCCGTGCGCGTCGCCGCGGCGGAAAAGGGGGCGACGAAGCTCGGGATGCGCGATCGGCCGGATCCATGCTCGTTGGTGAACCGACCGCCGCCGTGTTCACCTCTAGGCACGCGCGCCTGATCCTCGCGGGGCTTCACCTCCAGCTTTGCGAGCCGCGCCGACAGGCGCAGGCCCGCAAGCTCGCCGCGCTATCCCCTGATCTCTTCCTCTCGTGTCATCGCGCCCTCCGTCTCCACATGGTGCGTCCGACGTGAGCGCCGGGGACAAAGGGCGGGCGCTCGCCTGGCGGCGCCTCGAATCTTCACCGGCGAAGCGGGGATGGCCGCCGGCTTGTCCCCCCATCCCGGCCCCACTAGGGTCCGCGCCGCCATGGCCGCCCCCGCCGCACCGCTGCGCACCTATCTCGACTTCGAGAAGCCGATCGCCGAGCTGGAGGCCAAGATCGAGGAGCTGTCCGGGCTGGAGGCCTCCGCCGGCTTGGACGCCCAGCTCTCCTCGCTGAGCGCCCGCGCCGGCGAGCTGCGCCGCCAAGCCTACGTCGACCTCGACCCGTGGCGGCGCACCCAGGTGGCGCGCCACCCGCAGCGGCCCCACTTCATCGACTACCGCGACGGTCTGATCGCCGACTGGACCGAGCTGCGCGGCGACCGCGCCTTCGGCGACGACCAGGCCATCCTCGGCGGCCTGGGCCGCTTCCGCGGCCGCTCCGTCGTGGTCATGGGGCAGGAGAAGGGGGCCGACACCGCCGGGCGGCTGCGCCACAACTTCGGCATGGCCAAGCCCGAGGGCTACCGCAAGGCCGTGCGCCTGATGGACCTGGCCGAGCAGTTCGCCCTGCCGGTGCTGACCTTCGTGGACACCGCGGGCGCCTACCCCGGCATCGGCGCCGAAGAGCGCGGGCAGGCCGAGGCCATCGCCCGCTCCACCGAGCGCGGCCTGACGCTGGGCGTGGCCTCGGTCGCCACGATCGTCGGCGAGGGGGGCTCGGGCGGCGCCATCGCGGTGGCCGCCGCCAACCGCGTGCTGATGCTGGAGCACAGCATCTACAGCGTGATCTCCCCGGAGGGCGCGGCCTCCATCCTGTGGCGCGACGGGTCCAAGGCGCGCGACGCCGCGGGCGCCATGAAGATCACCGCGCCCGACCTGCTCCGCCTCAAGATCGTCGACGAGGTGGTGCCCGAGCCCGTCGGCGGCGCGCACGCGGACACGGCCGCCGCCGTGAAGGGGGTCGGCGACGCCGTGGAGCGCGCCCTGGCGGCGCTCGACGGCCTGACCCCCGACCAGCTCCGCGCCCAACGCGCGGAGCGCTTCTACGCCATCGGCCGCTGACGCCGCAGGTGGCGCCGCGCCGCCGTCCCCACCCCACACTCCGGCTCCTGGCGAAGGCCGGGAGCCGGATCAGACCGCAGCCCTCCCGCTCCGCGTCGAGAGGGCGAGCTCCCGCGTCCTCATCCCCGCATCCAGGTCCGGGCTACGGCGGAAGGGCGCGTCGGCCGAGCCCACGCCGCAGCGGGCGGCGGGGGGCGCTTTCCCGACGTGCTCGCACGAACGCTCGAGCGGACTCCACCGCCGGCTGGACGCCGCCCCTCCGATCGAGCCGAACATGTCCCTTGACAGGGCCGATCCCGCGTCCCCCCGCGCGATCTCCGCTCACCGTGAAGTCTCCCGAGCGGGGCCGCAAGCGGGGGGCCTTCCGCTTCGACGACACCGAGCGGAGCCCAATCGTCCGCAGGAACCTCCGTCCGCTCCCGGCGTAGAGCCTGCAGCGGGTGCGGTGGCGTGGAGCGGATCATGGTCGAGCGTGCGGGCGGCTTCGCCCCGTCCCTCCACGGGCGCGTGGTGCCGCTCGGGGCGGGGCTGCTGATGGCCGCCTTCGTCACCGACTGGCTCTATTGGCGGACGGTGCAAGTGCAGTGGGAGACCTTCTCCGTGTGGCTGATCACCGGGGGATTGCTGCTGGCCGCCGTGTCCGGCCTCGCCCTCCTCGTGGACGCTTTGCTGCATCGCGAGCGCCCCGTCTCGGCGCCGCGCTTCCTGCTGTTCACCGTGGCGGTGGTGCTGTCGGTGGTGAACGCCTTCGTGCACAGCCGCGACGGCTACACGGCCGTGGTGCCCACCGGCATCGCCCTGTCCGCCGCGACGGCCGTGCTGCTGCTGCTGCTCGCCGGCGTCGGCGGGTGGGAGGTGCAGAAGCCCGCGCGGGTCGCGGCCCGGGTGGAGCGCTGACGATGGCGCGCCCGACCGTGACCGCCGCGATCCGGCGGCTCTCCACCTCCGCGCTCCTCCTGGCCGCCGCCTGCAGCCGCCAGGGCGGATCGCCGGCCGCGCAGTACGGCGCCGCGCCGCAGCTGCCGCCCCCGCGCCAGTTCCTGCTGCCGCCGATGCACGTCGCGACCGTGGCGAAATGGGGCGCGCAGACGCCCGCCGTTCCCGCCGGCCTGAAGGTGGAGGCGCTCGTCACGGGGCTTAAGGGTGCGCGCTCCGTCTACGCCCTGCCGAACGGCGACGTGCTGGTGGTCGAGACGGGCGGCCCCAAGCCGCCGGTGAACCGTCCCAAGGACTGGGTGATGGGCTTCGTGCAGCACTTCGCCGGCAAGTCGGCCGGCGCGCCGCCCAACCGCATCCTGCTGCTGCGCGATATGGACGGCGACGGCAGACCCGACCTGCAGACCGTGTTCCTCGACCACCTGAACTCGCCCTTCGGCGTGGCCCTCGTGGGTAACGACCTGTACGTGGCCGACACGGACGCCCTGCTGCGCTTCCCCTACCGGCCCGGCCAGACGCGCATCACGGACACGCCCCGGCTCGTCACCGATCTGCCCGGCGGCCCCATCGACCACCACTGGACCAAGAGCCTCGCCGCCAGCGCGGACGGGACCAAGCTCTACGTGGGCGTCGGCTCCAACAGCAACATCGCCGAGAACGGGCTGGAGGCGGAGAAGGACCGCGCCGCGGTGTGGGAGGTGGATCGCGCGACCGGCCTGAAGCGCATCTACGCCGGGGGCCTGCGCAACGCCGTGGGCTTGGCGGTGCAGCCGGGCTCCGGCCGCCTGTGGGCGGTGGTGAACGAGCGCGACGAGCTCGGGCCGGACTTGGTGCCCGACTATCTCACCTCCGTACGGGAGCACGGCTTCTACGGCTGGCCGTACAGCTACTGGGGCCGCCACCTCGACCCCCGGGTGCGGCCGCAGCGGCCCGACCTCGTGGCCGACGCCATCGTCCCCGACTACGGCCTCAGCTCGCACGTCGCGCCGCTCGGTCTGGTGTTCTCTGACGGCTCCAGCCTGCCGCCGGCCTTCCGGTCCGGCGTGTTCATCGGCGAGCACGGCAGCTGGGACCGCACGCCCCTGAACGGCTACAAGGTGGTCTACGTCCCGTTCACCGACGGTCGCCCAAGCAGGCCGCCGCAGGACCTCGTGACCGGCTTCCTGGACGCGCGGCAGCACGCCCGCGGCCGCCCCGTCGGTCTGGCGCTCGACCGCACGGGCGCGCTGCTGATCGCCGACGACCTCGGCGGCGCCGTGTGGCGCGTGACGAGCGCTGCGCCGTCCACCGCCACGGCGCGGGCGGCGCCCCGCTCTCCCGCCTCCCGGCACGGCTGACGCCGGCTTCGCCACCCCGGCCGCCCGCTTCCGCGAACCGCCGAGGTCCCCCGCCCGGCCGCCCCGAAGCGAGGCGTCGCCCGGCGGGTGCGGATCGGCGCGGCGGGTGCTAGAGCCGCGCCATGTCCGTAGACCCGTCGCGCATCCGAAACTTCTCCATCGTGGCTCACATCGACCACGGCAAAAGCACGCTCTCCGACCGCCTGATCCAGACCACGGGCGGCCTGACTGCGCGCGAGATGACCAGCCAGGTGTTGGACTCGATGGAGATCGAGCGCGAGCGCGGGATCACCATCAAGGCCCAGACCGTCCGCCTCGACTACCGCGCGCAGGACGGCCTCGACTATGTGCTCAACCTGATCGACACCCCCGGCCACGTGGACTTCGCCTACGAGGTCTCGCGCTCCCTCACCGCCTGCGAGGGCTCCATCCTGGTGGTGGACGCGAGCCAGGGCGTGGAGGCGCAGACCCTGGCCAACGTCTACCAGGCCATCGAGGCGAACCACCAGATCGTCCCCGTCCTCAACAAGGTCGACCTGCCCGCCGCCGAGCCCGACCGGGTCAAGGCGCAGATCGAGGAGGTGATCGGCATCGACGCCGGCGACGCCGTGCTCGCCAGCGCCAAGACGGGCCTCGGCATACCTGAGACGCTGGAGGCCATCGTCCACCGCCTGCCCGCCCCCAAGGGCGACGCGTCCGCCCCGCTCAAGGCGCTGCTGGTCGACGCCTGGTACGACCAGTACCTGGGCGTCGTGGTCCTGGTCCGCGTGTTCGACGGCCTCTTACGCGTCGGCCAGCAGATCCGCACCATGTCCACCCACGCCAGCTACCGCGTGGAGAAGCTCGGCGTCTTCAAGCCCAAGGCCACCGACGTCGACGTGCTGGGCCCCGGCGAGATCGGCTTCATCACCGCCGCCATCAAGGAGGTGGCCGACGCCGCCGTGGGCGACACCCTCACCGACGAGCGCCGCCCCACCGCCGCCGCGCTCCCCGGCTTCAAGGAGGTGCAGCCCGTGGTGTTCTGCGGCCTGTTCCCCGTCGACGCCGCCGACTTCGAAGACCTGCGCAACGCCGTGGGCCGCCTGCGCCTCAACGACGCCAGCTTCACCTGGGAGATGGAGACCAGCGCCGCCCTGGGCTTCGGCTTCCGCTGCGGCTTCCTGGGCCTGCTCCACCTGGAGATCATCCAGGAGCGCCTCTCCCGCGAGTTCGACCTCGACCTGATCGCGACCGCCCCCAGCGTGGTCTACAAGCTGACCCTGAACGACGGGAGCGAGGTCGACCTCCACAACCCCGCCGACATGCCCGACCCCGTGCGCATCGCCTCCATCGCCGAGCCCTGGATCAAGGCCACCATCTTCACCCCCGACGAGTATCTCGGCGGCGTGATCAAGCTGTGCCAGGACCGCCGCGGCCAGCAACGCGAGCTCTCCTACGTGGGCACAAGAGCCATGGTGGTCTACGACCTGCCCCTGAACGAGGTGGTGTTCGACTTCTACGACCGGCTGAAGAGCATCTCCAAGGGCTACGCCAGCTTCGACTACCAGATCGCCGACTACAAGGAGGGCGACCTCGTCAAGATGAACGTGCTGGTCAACGCCGAGCCCGTGGACGCCCTCAGCATGCTGGTCCACCGCACCCGCGCCGAGTCCCGCGGCCGCGGCATGGTGGAGAAGATGAAGGAGCTGATCCCGCCCCACATGTTCCAGATCCCCGTGCAGGCCGCCATCGGCGGCCGCATCATCGCCCGCGAGACCGTCCGCGCCCTGCGCAAGGACGTCACCGCCAAGTGCTACGGCGGCGA
This sequence comes from uncultured Caulobacteraceae bacterium, assembly GCA_964242255.1. GTDB lineage: Bacteria > Pseudomonadota > Alphaproteobacteria > Caulobacterales > Caulobacteraceae > JASLDZ01. The sequence goes on from CAXTCO010000033.1 coordinate 12,388, forward strand.
CGCCAGCCGCAAGCGCAAGCTCCTGGACAAGCAGAAGGAGGGCAAGAAGCGCATGCGCCAGTTCGGCAAGGTGGAGATCCCGCAGGAGGCGTTCATCGCCGCGCTGAAGATGGATGCGGACTAGGAGTCAAATTGCGCGAAGGCTACGAAGTGCACCGGCAGGTCCAGGCTGACTTTGCGCGGAGACATTGAAGAGGAGCGAGCTCAGTTCTCGTTCCGGAATGGAAAGCTCTTCCGCTATTCGAGAAAGGCTCTTTCCTTGTTTCCAGAGATCACTTAGGATCTTGGTCCAGACCTGAGATGTCTCGCGCGACATCGGTTTGGGCTCGACGGATCGACCCAGCTTTCCGAGCTCTATATAAATACTTCGGTAGGTCCACTCGGAAAGCTTACCCGCCTTGAACAAAGCATAGTTGAGCGCCGCAACCGAAACACCCCATCTCTTCTTTTTCTCAATCATTTCTGCAAGGGTGCTCACTCTCGCGCACTCGGCGAGCAAATCTCCTCGCGGCATCAAGAAGGCGGATGCGAAGGCGTTGGCCTCCTGTTCTCCCGACGAGTGGCCAGAGCCCATATGCCTGTGCATAACCAGGTGACCAAGTTCGTGAGCAGCATCAAAACGGCTGTGCTCAGCCGTTTTTAGGGTGTTTAGGAAAATGTAAGGGCGGTCATTTCGCCAGAACGAGTAAGCATCCAGATGCCGTGTCTCTTCGGCCAACGAAAAAACACGGACTCCATGAGCCTCAAGCAGGTTCATCAGATTTCCGATAGGTCGTTCCCCGATGCCCCAAGTTGCCCTGAGATGAGCCGCTGCCAAAGCGGGGGCAGAGTGCATTAGTTGAGGCAGATCATGAGCTGGAAGCTCATACCGTTCCGCGATCCAGTCATCGAACTCGAATGCTAATGCGGCAGCGGCAATTGCGGTGTCCCTGCTTCCAGCGGTCAAAGATCGCATCGACCGAAAGCTAATCGCCGCTGAGTTGGGATACTCAAAAGATGAGCGAGAGAAGAAGGTCGCCGGGTAGCCGCTTAAGCTGGATAGCGTGCTGACGGCCTCGGCCGAAAGAACGGCTTCGCCACTCTCGAAGCGATGAAGGGTCTTGCGATCAATGCCGAGTTGGCGCGCAAATTCAGCTTTGGTGACACCTAAACGACGGCGCACCAGATTGACCCGATCTGGATTTAACATCTTACATGCGACGGCGGATGCTGATGTCGATATCCTCCGTAGGACCTTCTGCAGACGGTCGCAGCCGCTCGGCGGGCTCCAGCCCTTCGCTGCCGTCGAGTAGAATCACTCGCGGTGAAAAATGGGTAAATTGCTTACCATCAAAACCGAGGGGGAATGAAAGCTCAGCCCGAAGCGGTTCGTCTTGCACCGCGTAGATGCCTAGTACCCAGGTCTTATGGGTGAGGTGGGTTTGAGCAGAGACCTGCGGCAGATGAGGGAGCCAGCCAGTCGCATTGCAGGTCGTCTTGGTTCTGCTCACCTCACCTTTCGGCGAGCGGTTCGTTGGTTGGATAAGCCGATTGCCAGCGTTATAATCGAAGTTGCAGGGGACAACTCGGACGCCAAGCTCGTCGTTCCTAATGGCTGCTTGATTGTCGCTGTCGTCTTTCGCCCAAGCCTCACCGCAAAAGTTCTCCCGAAGACGTCGCGCTGCCTTGTCATAAACAGTCATCGCTGCGAAGCCGGGCGCGTCGAAGCTTGTACAGAATGAGCGCTCCCTCTCCGCGTACATCACGGCGTCCACGAGGCCGTCACGCGTCAGCCGTAGACGCGCCAGGATATCAGCGACCTCGTACGGGTCGGTCAGCACGCGTTCGGCCATGGTCATGCCCCAGAATGTGTCCTCAGATGATGACGGAAAACGGGGCGTCGTCAACTGCTCCGCCACGCCTGTCGAGCGGCCGGCTACTCCGTGTAGCGGTTCTCGCGATGCCACTCTAACGCCATCGCATCCGGCTGCCACGATGGAGCTGCAGGTATCCGCAGCCGCGTGCCATGCAGCCGGCGATACTCGTTTCCGTTGTTGAACTCGGTCCGGACGCGGTCGCTGACGACGAAGCGGAGGTCTTCGTCAAACGTGGCGTAGCCCGCGTCGAAGACGCTGTGGATGTCACGGCGCAGGAGGATGCCGTTCCGCACGTCATGCGGGCCGCCCTCGGCGTAGGAGCGGATGTGTGCGGCGTCGAGCGCAGGGAGCACCCGTCCGCCGGAGAGGGCGCGCTGGCGTCCATAGGCGTCGGTCACCGCCACGCGGAACGCACCTTGACCCAGTCGGGGCCGTACAAGCGCGGGCTCGCCGTAGCGGGGTGCGTCATCGCGCACCGTTGGGCGGACTCTACCTACTCCTGGAGGAGGTTCAGGGGGTCACGTCACGTCGCGAGGCCTGCGCAGCAGGTCGCCTTGACGCGCCCGAGCCCGTGGCCCCACCCCCGCCGATAAGGCGCACGCGCGGCCTTCCCCCCTTTCATCCCCGCTCCTCCGGGCGGTGCGATCATGCGGGCATGTCCGACCCCGACTCCGCTCCCGCCTCCACCCCCGCTCCCGCCTCTGTCCCAGAGAGGCCGCCGCGCCCGCCGCGCAAGGTCTACGTCCGGCACGGGCCGGACGTGTGGGTGCGGGCGCGGGCGCTCTACCTGGACGGGCGCACGGCGGGGCAGGTGGCGGCCGCGCTCGGGTGCTCCATCGCGGCGGTGCGGCAGCAGGCCTCGCGCGGCGGCCTCTCTTGCACAGACGCGTGAGCGTGTGAGTATGCGGGC
>CAXTCO010000034.1:0-15112 GCA_964242255.1 uncultured Caulobacteraceae bacterium
CCCGCCGCGTGCTAAGCGGCGGGCGCGGAGCCCGGCCGGCCCGCGCGGTGCGGTGAGGTCCATGGCGGGGCTTGTGGAGCAGGAGCGCGCGGCGACGGCGGCGGACGTGGCCGGCGCCTACCGCGTGCTGCTCGGCCGCGACGTGGAATCGGACGCGGTGCTGCGCGAGAAGGTCGGCCAGCCCCTCGGCCCCATGGTGGCCGGCCTCGTCGGCTCCGGCGAGTTCGCCCACGGCGTGGCCCTTGCGCTGATCGACGCCCGCCCGCCGGGCGACCGCTTCGCCGGCGTTCCCCTGCCGCCCGACGTGGCCTGGGTGCGCGACGCCCTGGCCGTGACGCCGGAGGCGGCGGAGGCCGCGGCGTCGGCGGAGACCTGGCGGGACCTGCTCCTCCTCCTCTACGCCGACGGCCGCTTCGGCCCGGCCGTGGACGCGCTGGAGCCCGCGTGGGACCGCCGCCGCCTCGCCGACGCGCTCGCCGCCTGGGAGCCCCGCCGCCCCGACGCGGGCGTCGCGGAGGACGACTGGGGCGAGACCATCGCCGAGCGCGAGGCCGCCATGAAGCGCGACGTCTCCGAGCGCCTGCGCCTCGACCCCGCCACGGCGCCCGCCGCCGGCCCCGCAGCCCCTCTCGTGACCGTGCTGACGCCCGTCTACGACCCGCCGCTGGAGTTCCTGGCGCGCGCGATCGACTCCGTGCGCTCCCAGACCTTCGCCGACTGGGAGCTGGTGCTGGTGGACGACGGCTCCACCCGGCCCACCGTGCGCTCGCTGCTGCAGGCCTACGCCGCCCTGGACCCGCGCATCCGCGTGGTGCTGCGCGAGGAGAACGCCGGCATCTCCGCCGCCTCCAACGCCGGCCTGGCCGTCGCGCGGGGCCGCTGGATGGCGCTGCTGGACAACGACGACATGCTCACCCGCGACGCCCTGGAGCACGTCGCCGCGGCCGTCGCCGCCCGCCCGGACGCCGACCTCATCTACTCCGACGAGGCGTTCATCGGCGAGGACGACGCGCCGCAGGAGCTGTTCCCCAAGCCCGACTGGTCGCCCCTGCTCATGCTCAACGGCCACTACATCGGCCACCTGACCGTGCACCGCACCGCCCGCGTGCGCGAGCTGGGCGGCTTCCGCCCCGCCTACGACTTCAGCCAGGACTACGACCTGGCCCTGCGCGCCACGGACGGCGACGCCGTGGTCGTGCACCTGGAGCGCATCCTCTACGGCTGGCGGCGGCTGGAGGGATCGGCGGCGGCGGGCGGCAAGGCCTTCGCCCGGCGCACCAACGTGGCCGCCCTGCAGGACGCGCTGGACCGCCGCGGCTGGGGCGGCTTCGCCGAGGCCCTGCCCACCGCCAACCGCGCCCGCCGCCGCATCTCGCCGCCGCCCGAGGTCGCGGTCGTGGTCCCCTCGGACAGCGAGGAGAACATCACGGCCGCCGTGCGCTCGATCACCGGGCGCACCTGGTACGAGGCCTACACCGTCCACGTGGTGACCACCTCGGCCATGGCCGCGCGCCTGCGGCCGGCGCTGGCGCACCCGCGCGTGCGCTGGGTCCCCTACGACCGCCCGTTCAACTTCTCCGACAAATGCGACCAGGGCGCCCGCGCGGCGCGTGCGGACGGCGCGCGTTTCGTGTGCTTCTTCAACGACGACGTGCGCGTGATCACCCCCGACTGGATCGAGTCGCTGCTGGAGGTGGCCGTCCTGCCGGGCGTGGGCGCCGTCGCCCCCAAGCTCCTCTACGAGGACGGGCGCGTGCAGCACGCGGGCATGGTCACGGGCGTGCGCCGCCTGGTGGGCACAGCCTTCCACATGCGGCCCGCCGACAGCCACGAGTGGCAGAACCTCGGCGTGCAGAGCGTGCGGGAGGTGTCGCTGCTCTGCGCCGCCCTGATCCTGCTGCCGCTCGACGTCTTCGAGTCGGCGGGCGGCTTCGACGCCGTGGACTTCCCCGTCGCCCACAGCGACGTCGACCTGTGCCTGCGCCTGCGGGAGGCCGGGCGGTCGCTCGTCTACACGCCCCACGCGGTGCTGGAGCACATCGGCCACGTCGCTCTCGGCGCGGAAGAGGCCGCCGCCTCCGAGGGCGGGGGCGTCCACGCCCGCCCCCGCCGCAAGGACAAGGCGGACATCGCCCTCCTGCGCCGCTTTCCCGAAGCGCTGGCGCGCGACCCCTTCTTCCCCCCCGCGGTCCGCGGCCTGCACCACCGCGACGGCGAGGCCCGCTTCCACCTCCACCCCCCAGCCCCCTCCGCCCCGCGCCCGCGCAGCGGCCGCGACGTGCTGATCCTCTCCAACGAGCTCACCGGCACGGGCGCGCCCAAGATCGTGCTGGACATGGCGCGGGTGCTCCTCGCCGCGGGCGACTTCGTGGTGGTGGCGTCGCGCCTGGGCGGGCCCGTGCTCGACGCCCTGACCACCGCGGGCGCCCTCGTGATCGTCGATTCCGCCCTGTTCGGGGCCGGAGACGCCCTGTTCGACCTCGGCCGCAACTTCGACCTCGTCGTCGCCAACACCGCCGTCACCTGGCCGGCCGTGGCGCGGCTCGCGCCCGTGACGGACGTGAGGTGGTACTTCCACGAGGTGGGGCAGATCGACCGCCTCGTTGGGGAGCAGCCGGGCTTCGCCGCCGCCCTGGGCGCCGCGCGCGAGCTGTGGGCCGGAAGCGCCCTCTGCGCCGAAGCGCTCGCGCGACACGGCGGGCGGGCCCGGATCGTTCCGTACGGCGTGGACGACCGGGGGCTGTCGCCCGGAGCCCCCGCCGCGGCCGGCCCGGTGCGCGTGGGCGTGTTCGGCACCTTCGAGGCGCGCAAGGGCCAGGACCTCGCCCTGGCCGCCTGGCGTCTCCTGCCCCCCGAGCTGCGCGACGGGGCCGAGCTGCACATGTGGGGCCGCGTGCTGGAGGCGCCGTTCCACGCCGAGCTGGCCGTCCGGGCCGCCGGCGAGCCGGACGTGCACCTGCACGGGCCCTTGTCGCACCCGGAGTATCTGGACGCCCTCGCCGGCTGCGACGTCGTCTGGGTCCCGTCGCGCGACGACACCCTGCCCCTCGTGTCGTTGGACGCGCTCTCGGCCGGCCGCGTGCTGGCGTGCTCCCGACGCGTGGGCACCGCCGGCCACCTGACGCATGGCGTTTCGGGCCTGGTCGCCGAGCGGCCGGAGCCCGGCCTCCTGGCCGCCGCCCTCGCTCCCGCCCTGGCCGACGCGGACCTGCGCGCCCGCCTGGGCGCCGCCGCCCGCACGCTGTTCGAACGCGAGTTCACCCATGCGGCCTTCGCGCGCCGCTTCCGCGAGCTCCTGCCCCCCTCCGCCGCGACGGCGGCCCCCGCGTGACGGTGGCCGTCTTCGGCGGCGGCGGCTTCATCGGGGGAGCCCTCGTCCGGCGCCTGGCCGCGGCGGGGACCGCCGTCCGCGTCCTCGGACGGCGCCCGCCGTCCGCCGTCCCGTCCGGTCCGCTGTCCGCCGCGGTCGAGTTCCGCTTCGCCGACCTCGCCGACCCGCACAGCTTCGGGCCCGCGCTGGAAGGGTGCGGCGCCGTGGTCCACCTCGCCTGCGGAAGCGTGCCCGGCACCGCCGGCCGCGACCCCGCCCTCGACGCGCGCCTGAACGTCGTGGGCGGGGTGGCGCTGATCGAGGCCGCCCGCGCCCAGGGCGTCCCACGCCTCGTCTTCGCGTCCTCCGGAGGCGCCGTGTACGGCCGCGCCGAGGTCACGCCGACGCCGGAGGACGCGCCCCTGCGCCCCATGGGGGCGTACGGGGCGGCCAAGGCGGCCCTCGAAGCCTACCTCGCCGCCGCGGCCGCCGAAGGGCTGGGCGCCGTCGTGCTGCGCCTGGCCAACGTCTACGGGCCGGGGCAGTCGCCGTTCCGCGGGCAAGGGGCGGTGGCCGCCTTCGGCCTGCGCCTGATCCGGGGCGAGCCCGTGGAGGTCTGGGGCGACGGAACCGTGGTGCGGGACTACCTCTACATCGACGACGCGGTGGACGCCCTGGCCGCCGCGCTCTCCTGGCGGGACGGGGGGTTCACGGCATGGAACGTCGGCTCCGGCCGCGGCGTCGCCACGCTGGACCTCGTGCGGGCGCTGGAGGGCGCCTCCGGCGTCGCCGCCCGCCTGCGCCACCTGCCGGCGCGCGGCTACGACGTGCCCGTCAGCGTCCTGGACGTCCGCCGCATCGCCGCCCGGGGCTGGTCCGCGACGACGCCCTTGGACGCCGGCTTGGCCCGGACGCTGCAGGCGCTCCGCGGCCTCTGAGCGCCCCGCGCCGGGCGCGGTGAACAGGCGCTTGCCGCGATATGGGATTCGCTCTATAGCGCGATGTGGCCGCCCGACTGCACCCGCGTAGGGCCAGGCTCCCACTCGTCTTGAGAGAGAGACAATGCCCTACAACGCTACGCAGCTTTCTGCGTACTACCAGTCGCTCACCGGCACCGCCCCGACGGGCGCGGACGCCGTCCTGATCGCCGCCAGCGCGCAGCAGAGCCAGAACGGCAGCCAGAGCGACGTGAACACGCTGCTGACCGTGTTCAACTCGGCCGGCGTGCAGGCCACCTTCGAGGTGGCGGAGTCGACCTACCAGTTCTTCACCGGCTCGGGCCTGAGCCAGGGCGGCCTCAACTTCCTCGAGGGCAACGCCGGTTCGGGCAACGCGAACGGCCTGAACACCGCCTTCTACGCGGGCTTCAACACCGAGAACCGCTACTACAACTTCGCCATCAACCTGGCGTCGGCCGGCGGCCAGGGCAACGCCAACTTCGTCTCGACGTACGGCGGCCTGACCTTCGCGCAGACGGTGGCGACGGCCTATGAGGCCATCGTCGGCTCGTCCAACGTGGGCACCGCGAACGCCAACGCCGCCATCGCCGACATCACGTCGCGCCAAGCCTTCTTCACCTCCGTCGCCAACCAGCGCGCGGGCGGCGTCGATTCGGGCGGCATGACCGGCCAGAACATCGCCCTCAAGGCGATCGTGATCGGCTATATCCTCGAAGAGGCCAACAAGGCCGACGTCGGCACCTACGCCAAGGCCATCGACCAGCTGGAGGCCTCCGTCGCCGCCGGCAACGCCCAGTTCGGCGCCAACATCCTGACGACCTACGGCGCGAGCGGCTCCGGCTTCAACACGGGCTTCGCCGCCCTGGGCGCCAACGCCAACGGCCAGACGGCTGTGGCTCTGACCACCGGCATCGACGCGATCAACGCCACCACCGGCAACGTCAACTACCTCGGCACCGTGACGAACCAGGGTTCGACGAACGTCAACCCGCAGACGCTGCAGGCCGGCGATCAGATCAACGCGTCGGGCGCCAACAACACGCTGACCATCACCACCCTGGGCGTCGTCGGCGACGCCACGGGCGGTGGGGTCGTCACCGGCGTGCAGACGGTCGACATCCGGGCTGCGACCGGTACGGCCGCGTTCAACGCACAGGGTTCGGTCTCCGGCGAGACGGCGATCAACGCCTTCCTGTCGCAAGGCGCGGTGACGCTGAACGGCGTCAGCACGCAGACCGTCGGCATCATCAACGACGGCGTCACCACGGGCGGCTCGCTCACGGCGAACTACCTGGCGGCGGCCACCTCGGCCACGGTCAACCTGGCCGGCGGCACCACCTCGGGCGAGACCGTCGCCCTGACCGGCGGCGGCCTGACCACCGTCAACGTCAACTCGAACGGCGGCCTGAACACGCTCGGCACCAACGCCGTGGCGGGCGGCGCCGCGGCGGTGAACGGCATCACCCTGCCGAACACCGTGACCACGCTGAACCTCTCGGCCACCTCGCCGCTGACCATCAACGGCGGTGTCGCCGACACGGGCCTGACGACGCTCAGCGCTTCGGGTTCGGGCGCCATCAACGCGGGTGAGATCAACTCGACCGTGCTGAAGTCGGTCACCACGACGGGCCTCACGGGCACGGGTGCGCTGACGGCCATCTTCACGGCGGCTCCGGCGGCCTCGGCGACCTTCGCCCTGGGCGCGGGTTCCGACAACCTCACCTTCGGCATCACCGCGGCGCGTGCGGCGGCCACGGGCGAGGCGGCGACCACGGTCAGCCTGGCGAACACCAACATCAACCTGGGCGGCGGCACGAACTCGCTCACCGTGACGGGCAACATCACGGGCAGCACCATCACGGGCAGCCAGCAGGCTGACGTCGTGACGGTCGCGGGCGGGGTCGACGCCACCTCGGTGATCAACACCAGCGGCGGCGGCGACACCATCCAGGTCGGCACGGCCGTCGGCGGCGCGGCCAACATCGCGGCGGGCGCGACGATCAACGGCGGCGGCGGCGCCACCTTCGTGACGAATGCGGCCAACTTCCAGGCGATCACCACGGGCGCCGGCTTCACGGCCGCGGAGCGTGCTCTGATCACCGGCTTCTCGACGGTGGGCATCTCCGACGCGCTGGCCAACGGCGCGACCTATGACGTGAACGCCATCGGCGCGCAGAACTTCACCACGGTGGGTGTCGCGGGCGCCGCGGGCAACGTGGCGAACCTGAACGCGGCTTCGGGCGCGGTCGTGACCTTCGTCAACAACCTCGGCGGCTTCGGCGGCGGCAGCCTCGGCACCTCCGCGGCTCCGGGCAACGACGGCACGCTGAACATCGCCCTCGCCGGCGCGTCGGCCACCGCGGCCAGCGTGCTGAACCTGGGCTTCCAGGGCCAGCCGCCGACCGTCGCGGCCGGCGCCGCCTACACGCCCACGGTGGTCAACCCGTCGAACATCACGACGGCCAACGTACAGACGATCAACGTCACCACGAGCGGTGCGGCGATCAACGCCTGGACGGTCGGCCTGAACCTGGTCGACGCCGCCCTGACCAGCATCACCTTCTCGGGCAACCAGGCGGTGACCTACGCTCCGATCGCGGCGCACACCGCGCTGACGACCATCAACGGCGCGAACGACCGGGGCAACCTGAACATCGACGTGACGGCCCTGACCTCGACCCTGAACGCGCCGGTGACGGTGACGACGGGCTCGGGCGACGACGTGGTCACGGTGAGGGACTTCGCCCGCGTCACCACGGGCGGCGACCTTCCGGCGGGTGTCAGCGCCGGCGTGCGGCCTTCGTCTTCTGGCTTCAACACGGTCCAGGTGGCGACCACCACGAGCGGCCAGACCTACTCGTCCGTCCTGGATGCGAAGACCGGCGACCACATCGTATTCGGCGCCGAAACGGCCGTGACCAACCCCGCCGCGGGTGGCGCGACCGGCTTCACCGCCGACACAGGCACGGTGAACACGACAAAGATCGTGCTCGCCTCCACGGCCGTGTTCCAAGACTACTTGGATGCGGCCACGGGTGCAGCCCACAACACCGCGGGTGAGATCACCGCCTTCGACTTCGGCGGCAACACCTACCTGGTCGAGAACGGTCACACGGGCGCTGCGTCGGCTCCGGTCACCTTCCAGAACGGCACCGACAGCGTCGTTCAGCTGGTGGGCATCCACACCGTGGGCACCACTTCGGGCGCCGGCGTGGTTGTCCTGGGTTCCTAAGGTCGAGCGAACTGCGGAGGCCGGGTCCGCCCGGCCTCCGAACTCTCTCTCTCTTTCTGAGTCACGGAATAGCGGGCGCCTCACGGCTCCCGCTATTTTCGTTTTCAGCGCAGCTTTGGCTAAGCTTCAGCGGCCGCACAGGAGCGAGCTCGACGTCGCGCGATGCGCCGGGCGACGCCTCTGCGGACGCTCGTGATGGACCGTCTACGAACGCCGAGCGCTCTGGTCGGACATCGATGAAGCTTCGTCCGGGGCCGATGACGCTTGGCGTCGCGCACTAGGCCAGGGCGTCGAGCGCGTCGCGGAGGGTCGTGCACACCTGCGCCACGTCGTCTCGCGTGAGCTTCTCGTGCGTGGGCAGGTTGATGCCCCGCGCGGCGCAGTCTGCGGCGTGGGGGAACAGGCCGGCGTCCTGCGCGTAAGGGGGCAGGACGTGCATCGGGTGGAACACCGGCCGCGTCTCCACGCCCGCGGCGTCCATGGCGGCCATCACCGCGTCGCGGCGGCGGGCCAGCGCGGGCGCCAGCATCACCGTGTACATCCACCAGCTGGGGTCGGCCCAGGGCTCCACGTGCGGGCGCACCACGCGCGCTTCGCCGGCGAGCGCCGCTCCGTACCAGCCAGCCAGCTCGCGGCGAAAGGCGAGGGCGGTGTCGATGCGCTCCATCTGGCCCACGCCGATGGCGGCGGCCACGTTGGTCATGCGGTAGTTGAAGCCCACCACCGGGAACCAGTAGCGGCGCTGCGGGTCCATGCCCTGGCCGCGCAGCAGGCGCAGGCGGGCGGCCAGGGCGTCGTCGTCCGTCGTGACCGCGCCGCCCTCGCCGGTGGTGATGATCTTGTTGCCGAAGAAGCTGAAGCTGGCGCAGCGCCCCAGGCCGCCCGTGCGCCGCCCCTTGTAACGCGCGCCGTGGGCCTCCGCCGCATCCTCCACCACGTGGAGGCCGTGACGCTCGGCGACCGCCGTGACCGGGTCCATGTCGCAGGGCTGGCCGTAGAGGTGGACGGGGATCACCGCCTTGGTGCGGGGCGTGATCCGCGCCTCGACCGCGGCCGCGTCGAGGTTGAAGGTGCGCGGGTCGCAGTCGGCGAACACGGGCTCGGCCCCGCAATAGCGCACGCAGTTGGCGGAGGCGACGTAGGTGAGGTCCGGCACGATCACCTCGTCGCCGGGCCCGACGTCGAGCGCCGCCAGGGCGAGGTGCAGGGCCGTGGTGCCGTTGTTGGTGGCGACGCAGTGCTTCACGCCGCAGAAGTCGGCGAAGCGCGCCTCGAACTCGCCGATGAAGCGGCCGACGGAGGAGATCCAGGTGGTCTGCAGGCACTCGGCCACGTTGCGGGCCTCTGCCTCGCCCAGCACGGGGGCGGCGACGGGGATGCGCGGAAGGGCGCCGGGAGTCATGGCGCCGTTCTGAAGCGCGCGTGCGTCCGGGTCCAGCCCGCGCGCGCCGTCGTCGGCGTCGCCGGCCGGGTCAGAGGGCGTGGTAGGCGTCGATCAACTCGGGAATGGTGTCGTAGAAGCTGATCTTGCCGCCGCTCACGAGCGCTCCGCGCTCGCAATACGCCTGCAGCGTCGCCGGGTCGTGGCTGATCATCAACAGCGCCCCTTCCGACCGGCGCTCCTCCAACGCCTTGCGCGAGCGCTCGGCGAAGCGATGGTCGCCGGCGCCGGTGATCTCGTCGATCAGGTAGCACTCGAACTTCACCGCCAAAGACACCCCCAACGCCAGGCGCGCCCGCATGCCGGCGGAGTAGGTGCCGATCGGCATGCGAAAGTAGACGCCCAGGTCGGCGAAGCTTTGAACCGAATCGAGCATCTCCTCGATGTTCTTGCCGTAGACACGCGCCACGAAGCGCGTGTTGTCCGCCCCCGTCAGCGAGGATTGGAAGGCGCCCGCGTAGCCGAGGGGCCACGACACGCTCATGCCCACGTTCACCTTGCCCGAGTCGACGTGCTCCAGCCCGGAGATCACGCGTGTCAGGGTGGATTTGCCCGCGCCGTTGCGGCCCATCACGCCCAAGGCCTCGCCCTGCCTCAGGGTGAGGTTCACGCCGTCGAGGATGCGGCGCATGCCCACGCGCGTGGGGTAGCTCTTCACCACGTCGATCAGCTCGATCTTCTTCAGCTCGGCCGCGGGTGCGGCGGCCGGGGCGACCGCGCCGGGCGCCGTGATGTCGGGGATCTGGGCTCCGTCGGCCAAGTCGGTGTCCGCTTCCTCTGCGCCGCCCGGGCGTGAGATAGGCGCGGCGCAGGGTCGGGCGCAACCGCGGGGAAGCAAGCATGGAGGCGCACGCGCCGATGGAGGCGAGGCCCGTCCGTCCCGCCGCCTTCCTCGACCGCGACGGCGTGCTCAACCACGACGACGGCTATGTGCACCGGCCCGACCAGGTGCGCTGGGTGCAGGGCGCCGCGGCGGCGGTGCGCAGGCTCAACGGCGCGGGTGTGCGCGTGTTGGTGGCCACCAACCAGTCGGGCGTGGCGCGGGGGCTTTACGGCGCGGAGGATGTCGAGGCGCTGCATCGCTGGATGGCCGCCGAGCTGGCGCGGCAGGGCGCCCGGGTGGACGACTGGCGCTACGCCCCGCACCATCCGCACGCCGTCGATCCGCGGTGGCGTCATCCCGATCCGCCCTGGCGCAAGCCCAACCCCGGAATGCTGCTCGACCTCATGGCGTCCTGGCCCACGGACCGGGGGGCGAGCGTGATGATCGGCGACCAGCCGCACGACGCGGAGGCGGGGCGCCGGGCGGGCGTCGAGGGCCGCCTGTTCCCGGGCGGCGATCTCGACGCCTTCGTCGCGGCGTGGCTGGCGGAGCGGGGCTTCGCCTGCGCGCCCGCGGCGGGGTAGAGACGGCGGCGCACCCGACACCCGGCAGGGGGAGAGCCGAAGCTTGATCGTCGTCACCGGAGGGGCCGGCTTCATCGGTTCCAACATCGCCGGCCGGCTCGCCGCCGACGGCCGCGACGTGGTCGTGGTCGACCGCCTGGGCGACGGCGGCAAGTGGCGCAACCTCGCGCGCACGCCCCTGGAGCTGATCCTGCGGCCGGAGGAGCTGGACGGCTTCCTGGCGGACTACGGCGGCGCCGTCGAAGCGGTGGTGCACATGGGCGCGGTCTCCGCCACCACGGCCACGGACGCCGACGAGGTGGCGGCGACCAACCTGCGCCTGTCGCAGCGGCTGTGGGGCTGGTGCGCCGAGCAGGGGCGGACCTTCGTCTACGCGTCCTCCGCGGCGACCTACGGCGACGGGAGCGGCGGCTTCGCCGACGACGACTCGCCCGAGGCCCTGTCGGCGCTGCGGCCCCTGAACCTCTACGGCTGGTCCAAGGCGGCCTTCGATCTGTGGGCGGTGCGGCAGGCGGCGCGCGGGCGGCCGGCGCCGCCGCGCTGGGCGGGGCTGAAGTTCTTCAACGTCTACGGCCCCGGCGAGGCGCACAAGGGCGACATGATGAGCGTGGTGGCCAAGAACCATCCCGTCGTGGTCGGGGGCGGGACGGTGCGCCTGTTCAAGTCGCACCGGCCTGATTTCGCCGACGGCGGCCAACGGCGCGACTTCGTCCACGTCGACGACGGCGTGGAGGTGGTCGCCTGGATGCTGGAGCAGCCGCGGCTGGCCGGAATCTACAACCTGGGCACGGGCGAGGCCCGCAGCTTCGCCGACCTGATGGCCGCCGCCTTCGCCGCCGCCGGGCGCGAGCCGCGCATCGCCTACGTCGACATGCCGGAGGCGCTGCGCGACCGGTACCAGTACTTCACACAGGCCGACGTCCGCCGCCTGCGGGCCCTCGGCTACGATCGTCCCTTCATCCGGCTGGAGGACGGGGTGGCCGCCTATGTGCGCCGCCTCGCAGACGGGGAGGCGCCGCGTGTCTGAGGGCGCATTGGCGCGGCTGGCGGGCGGCGTGGTGGTCGTCGCGGGCGACCTGATGCTCGACCGCTTCGTCTACGGCGACATCGAGCGCATCTCGCCGGAGGCTCCCGTGCCGGTGCTGCGCCGCGGCCGCTCCGTGCAGATGGCGGGCGGCGCCGGCAACGTGGCGGCCAACGTGGCGAGCCTGGGCGGCCGGCCGCGGCTGGTCGCGGTGCTCGGCGACGACGCGGACGGCCGCGAGCTGCACGCCCTGCTGGCGGGCGGCGGCTTGGCCGTGGACGGGGTGCTCACCGACCCCGACCGCCACACCTGCGTCAAGACGCGCCTGATCGCCCAGCGCCAGCAGGTGCTGCGGCTGGACGCGGAGAGCCTGGGTCCCCTCGTTGGCGCCCTGGCCGCGCGCGTGGAGGAGGCGTTCGCCCGCGCGCTGGAGGGGGCTCACGCGGCGATCCTCTCCGACTACGGCAAGGGCGTGCTGGAGGGCGGCGTCGCCGAGCGGCTGATCGCCCGCGCCCGTGCTGCGGGCGTGCCCGTGCTGGTCGATCCCAAGGGCGCCGACTACGCCCGCTACGCCGGCGCCGACCACGTCACGCCCAACCGCCGCGAACTCGCGGAGGCGGCGCGCCTGCCCGCCGACACGGACGCGCAGGTGGAAGCCGCCGCCCGCGCCTTGATCGCCCGCCACGGCTTCGGCGCGGTGGTGGCCACGCGCAGCGAGAAGGGGCTCTCCGTCGTGCGCGCCGACCGCGCCCTGCACGCGCCGACCCAGGCGCGCGAGGTGTTCGACGTCTCCGGCGCCGGCGACACGGTGGCGGCCGCGCTGGCGCTGGCGCTGGCGGCCGGTGCGGATCTTGAAGAGGCCGCCGACCTCGCCAACGCCGCCGCGGGCGTGGCGGTGGCCAAGCTCGGGACCGCACAGGTGACGGCCGGCGAGCTGGCGGAAGCGCTGCGCGCACGCGCGCCGGGCGGCGAGGACGGCGAGGGCGAGGCCGCCCTGCTGCTGACCGAGTGGCGCCGGCGCGGCCTGACGATCGGCTTCACCAACGGCTGCTTCGACCTCTTGCACGCCGGCCACGTGAGCTACCTCGCCTGGGCGCGGGCGCGTTGCGACCGGCTGGTGGTCGGGCTGAACGACGACGCGTCCGTGCGCCGGCTGAAGGGCGAGGCGCGGCCGATCAACGATCTCGACGACCGCCGCCGCGTGTTGGAGGCGTTGCGCAGCGTCGACCTCGTGATCCCGTTCGCGGAAGACACGCCGCAGGCTCTGATCCGCCGCGTGGCGCCGGACGTGCTGGTGAAGGGCGCGGACTACCGCGAGGCGGACGTGGTGGGGGCCGAGTTCGTGCGTAGCCGCGGCGGCCGTGTCGAGCTGGCGCCCCTGGTCGCCGGCCTCAGCACCACGGCCATGGCCGCGCGCGCAGCGGGACGGAGCTAGACCAGCGACAGCAGGTATTCGCCGTATTCGCTCTTGCGCATGAGCTCGGCCCTGCGTCGCACCTGTTCGGCGTCGATCCAGCCGTTGTGGAAGGCGATCTCCTCCAGGCAGGCGATCTTGAGGCCCTGGCGGTGCTCCACGGCCTTGACGAACTCCGACGCCTCCAGCAGCGACTCGTGGGTGCCGGTGTCGAGCCAGGCGTAGCCGCGGCCCATGCGCTCCACGTGCAGCTCGCCGCGGTCGAGGTAGGCGCGGTTCACGTCGGTGATCTCGACCTCGCCGCGGGGGGAGGGCTTCACCGCCTTTGCGATCTGCGTCACCTGCGGGTCGTAGACATAGAGCCCCGTCACCGCCCAGTCGCTGCGGGGCGCGGCCGGCTTCTCCTCGATGGAGACGGCGCGGCCCTCCTCGTCCAGCTCGACGATGCCGAAGCGGTGCGGGTCGCGCACCTTCTGCGCGAACACGGTGGCCCCCGTCGCGCGCGCGGCGGCGCGCGCCAGGAGCTCGGGCATGCCCGCGCCGTAGAACAGGTTGTCGCCCAGCACGAGGCAGGCGCGCCCGCCGTCCACGAACCGCTCGCCCACCAGGAAGGCGTCGGCCAAGCCGCGGGGCGCCTCCTGCACGGCGTAGCTGAGGCTGATCCCCCAGGCGGAGCCGTCGCCCAGCATCTCGCGGAACAGGGGCGTGTCGCGAGGCGTGGAGATCACCAGCACCTCGCGCACCTGCGCCATCATCAGGATGGACAGGGGGTAGTAGATCATCGGCTTGTCGAAGATGGGCAGGAGCTGCTTGGACACGCCCAGGGTCACCGGGTGCAGCCGCGTGCCGGAGCCCCCGGCCAGGATGATGCCCTTCACGGCGCAGTCCTCATGCGTGGGGACTTAGCAGGCGGTTCCGGCGCGGGCCACCGGCGGCTAAGAGAGACGCTCCCGTCCGCCGCCGCCCGGAGCTCGCGCGCTTGCAGATCGACGAGTCAACCTTGCCGGGCGTGTGGATCCTGACGCCGCGCCGCTTCGGCGACGCGCGGGGCTGGTTTGAGGAGACCTGGAGCGCGCGCGCCCTGGCCGAGGCCGGCTTCACGCGCCCGTTCGTGCAGGACAACCACGCCATGTCGGGCCGCCGCGGCGTGGTGCGCGGCCTGCACTTCCAGGCGCCGCCCCATGCCCAGGACAAGCTGCTGCGCTGCGCCCGCGGCGCGGTGCTGGACGTGGCGGTGGACATCCGTCGCGGCTCGCCCGCCTTCGGCCGCTCCGTGGCGGTCGAGCTGTCGGAGGAGAACGGCCGCCAGCTCCTCGTGCCGCGCGGCTTCGCCCACGGCTACCTGACCCTGACCGACCGCGCCGACGTGCTCTACAAGGTGACCGGCGCCTACGCCCCCGAGACGGAGGGAGGCCTGTTATGGAGCGACCCGGCCCTCGGGATCGACTGGCCGGTCGCGCCGGAGGCGGCCGTGGTCAACGCCCGCGACGCCGCTTGGCCGGCGCTCCCCGAGCTGCAGAGCCCCTTCACCTACGGCGAGGACCTGTGAAGCACCTCGTCACCGGCGGCGCCGGCTTCATCGGCTCGGCCGTGTGCCGCGAGCTGGTCGCGCAGGGGCACGAGGTGGTGAACCTCGACGCCCTCACCTACGCCGCCGACCTGCGCTCGCTCGACACGGCGGCGGACAGCCCGCTCTACGCGTTCGAGCAGGCGGACGTGACGGACGCCGCGGCGCTGGCCCGCATCTTCGCCACGCACCGCCCGGAGCGCGTGCTTCACCTGGCCGCCGAGAGCCACGTGGACCGCTCCATCACCGGCCCGGGCGCCTTCGTGCAGACCAACGTGGTCGGCGCCTACACACTGCTCGAAGCCGCGCTCGCCCACTGGCGCACCCTGGGGGGCGAGGCGCGCGAGGCGTTCCGCGTCCTGCACGTCTCCACCGACGAGGTCTACGGCTCCCTCGGCGCGCAGGGCCTGTTCACGGAGACGACGCCCTACGACCCGCGCTCGCCCTACTCGGCGTCGAAGGCGGCGAGCGACCACCTGGCCAAGGCGTGGTTCCACACCTACGGCCTGCCCGTGGTGGTCTCCAACTGCTCCAACAACTACGGGCCGTTCCACTTCCCCGAGAAGCTGATCCCGCTCGTCATCCTCAACGCCCTGGAGGCCAAGACCCTGCCCGTCTACGGCGACGGCGCCAACGTGCGCGACTGGCTCTACGTGGAGGACCACGCCCGCGCCCTCGCGCTGATCGTGGCCGAGGGCCGTCCGGGCGAGACCTACAACGTCGGCGGCCGCAACGAGCGCACCAACCTGCAGGTGGTC
>CAXTCO010000035.1:0-15057 GCA_964242255.1 uncultured Caulobacteraceae bacterium
GGGCGCCTCGGACGGGACGCTCAGACCGGGCGCACCCGCAGGCGGCCGCCGTCGACCACGGCGACCACCTGCACGCGGGCGCCGGGCGCCAGGGCGGCGCCGCCCTCGGCCTCCGCCGCCCACTCCTTGCCGTCGACGAACACGCGGCCGCCGCCGTCCACCGCCCGGCCCTCGGCCCCCACCAGCCGCGCCTGCGAATCGGTGAGGCCGCGGCCGGCGGTGACGGGCGTCATGGGCGGCCACCACCGGCGGGCGGCGTAGGTGGAGGCGACCGTCAGCGCAGCGAAGATCACCGCCTGGAGCGGCCAGCCGCCCGGCGGGTGCAGGAAGGCCAGCCCCGCCGTCACCCCCGCCGAAGCCGAGGGCCACAGCAGGTAGCCGGAGCCGGTGGCGAGCTCCATGCACAGGAGCACGGCCGCGAGCCCCAGCCACGCCCAGCCCGGCTGCTGCTCCGCGAGCGCGGCCCAGGTGCTCACCGCCCCCCCTCCCCGCCACCGGAGGACGGGGGAACGGCCAGGGGCGGCGGCGCGGCGCCCGTCTCCCCGCGCGGAGCACGGCGCGGATGAGGCGGCTCGGCGGGCGCGCCGCGCGGCGGCGGAGGCGCGTTCCCGCCGCGCAGCAGCTCCGTCACCCCGCCGAGGGCCCCGGCGAGGCCGGAGAACTCGGCGGGCACGATCAGCGTGCGCTGGTTGGGGGCGGAGGCCAGCTTTGCGAAGGCGTCCACGTAGCGTTGGGCGACGAAGTAGTTCAGCGCGTCGACGCCGCCCTTCTCGATGGCGTCGCTGACCACCTTGGTGGCCTGCGCCTCGGCCGCGGCGGAGCGTTCGCGGGCCTCCGCGTCGCGGAAGGCGGCCTCGCGCCGGCCTTCCGCCTCCAGGATGGCGGCCGCCTTGGAGCCCTCGGCGCGGGTGACCTGGGCCTGGCGCTCGCCGTCGGCCTCCGTGATCACGGCGCGGCGCTCGCGCTCCGCCTTCATCTGGCGCGTCATGGCGTTGGTGATGTCGGGCGGCGGCTGCAGGTCCTTGATCTCGATGCGCGCCACCTTGACGCCCCAGGGGCCGGTGGCGTGGTCGATCACGGTGAGAAGGCGGGTGTTGATGCCGTCGCGCTGGGAGAGGACCTCGTCGAGCTCCATGGCCCCGACCACGGTGCGCAGGTTGGTCATCACCAGCTGGGTGATGGCCTGCTCAAGGGTGGCGACGCGGTAGGCGGCGGCCGCCGCGTCGATCACCACGATGAAGACGATGGCGTCGACCTTCACGGTGACGTTGTCTTTCGTGATGACCTCCTGCGTAGGGACGGCCAGCACCTGCTCCATCATGTTCATGCGCCTCCCGACCCGCTCCACGAACGGCGTCAGGAAGGTGATGCCGGGCGACAGCGTGTGGGTGTAGCGGCCGAACCGCTCCACGGTGAACTCGTAGCCCTGCGGCACGACCTTCACGGCCGAGACCGCGACGAGGAAGGCCAGCACCAACACCACGGCGGCGAAGGGGAGCATGGGGATCAAGGGCCTCCGTGGACGACGGCCGCGAGGCTAGCGCGGTCCCGAGAACGCCGCCACGCAATTGCGGAGCTGCTTTGCGCGGGGCGGGCGCGAGGCTATCAGGGGCGGGACGGTCCGGTAGCTCAGCAGGATAGAGCAGAGCTTTCCTAAAGCTAAGGTCGGGGGTTCGAATCCCTCCCGGACCGCCACTCGCCCCTCCACCCTGGCGTGCAACTTCGACGCGTGTCTATACTCCTGCGTGCATCCACGGGGAGGCGGCGACGTGCACGACTGGGCGGGACGGCGGGTGTTCGTCGCGGGCCACGGCGGCTTGGTCGGCGGCGCCCTGGCGCGGGCGCTGCGCCCTGCGGGGGCGCAGGTGCTGACCGCGCCGCGGGCGGAGCTGGACCTGCGCGACGGCGGCGCCGTGCTCGCGTGGATGCGCGTGCGGCGGCCGGAGGTGGTGCTGCTCGCCGCGGCGCGCGTGGGCGGGATCGGGGCGAACCGGGCGCACCCCACGGCCTTCCTGTGCGACAACCTGCTGATCCAGACGGCGGTCATGGAGGCGGCGCGGGTGGCGGGCGTGGAGCGGCTGGTGTTCCTGTCGTCGTCCTGCGCCTACCCGCGCGACATCGCGCAACCCATGCGCGAGGAGGTGCTGCTCTCCGCCGCGCCCGAGCCGACCAACGCGCCCTACGCGGTGGCCAAGGCGGCGGGCATGCTGCTGGCGCGCGCCATCCGCGAGGAGCACGGGCTGGCGTTCCGCTCGGTGGTGGCGTGCAACGCCTACGGGCTCGACCCCGTGCGCGACGTGGAGGGCGCGCACGTGATCCCCGCCCTGCTGCGGCGCATGACGAGGGCGCAGACGTGCGGCGCTCCGGAGGTCGTGGTCTGGG
The DNA here is from genome assembly GCA_964242255.1 of uncultured Caulobacteraceae bacterium. Lineage (GTDB taxonomy): Bacteria > Pseudomonadota > Alphaproteobacteria > Caulobacterales > Caulobacteraceae > JASLDZ01. The sequence continues at coordinate 2,383 of CAXTCO010000035.1, forward strand.
GCACGGGCCGGGCGCGGCGCGAGTTCCTCCACGTGGACGACCTGGCGCGCGCGGTGCTGGACGTGGCCGCCCGGCCGCCGGAGGAGGACTGGATCAACGTCGGCTCCGGCGAGGAGGTGACCATCGCCGAGCTGGCCCGGCTGGTCGCGGACGCCGTGGGCTTTCGCGGCCGGATCGTGTTCGACGCCTCCAAGCCGGACGGCGCGCCGCGCAAGCTCCTGGACTCGTCGCGCATGCGGGCGCGGGGGTGGCGCCCCCGGATCGGGCTGTGGAAGGGGCTGACGCTCGCCCGAGCGGCGCTCACCCTCGCGCAGGGCGCGCGGGCGGCCTGACGCGCCGCCATCCTCCCTCTCTCTGCATTGCGGCGAAGGCCGGGATGAGAGGAGGAAGGGAGCGCCCGCGCAGGGCGCCTCAACCGAACGCCAGAGCCCTCGCCTCCTTCACCTGCGGCAGCGCCTGCACCGCGGCCACCAGCGCCGCGTCGAGCGGCTGATCGACGCCCACCAGGGCCACGGCGTCCTCGCCCGGGGCGGAACGGCCCAGGTTGAAGGTGGCGATGTTCACCCCCGCCTCGGCCAGGAGCGCGCCCAGGGCGCCGATGAAGCCCGGCTTGTCGCGGTTGTTCACGTAGAGCATGGCGGGCGAGATCGGCGCCTCCAGGTCCATTCCCCGCACCTCCGTCACGCGCGGCGCGCCCCCCACCACGGCGCCGGCGAAGGCGCGCTGGCCCTCGCCGGTCGTGACGGTGATGCGCACCACGCTGTCGTAGACGGCGGGCAGCTCCTGGCGGCTCTCGCTGACGGCGATGCCGCGCGAGCGCGCGACCTCGCCGGCCGAGACCATGTTCACGTCGGCCAGCATGGGGCGCAGCACGCCCGCGAGCGCGGCGGCGGTGACCGGCTTGACGTTCAGCTGCGCCACGTCGCCGACGTAAGCCACGTCGACGGCGCGCAGGCCCTCGTCCGTGAGCTGGCCGGCGAAGGCGCCCAGCTTCTCGGCCAGGGCGATGAAGGGCTTCAGCCGCGGCGCCTCCTCGGCGGTGACGCTGGGCGAGTTCAGCGCGTTGGTGACCGCGCCGGTGAGCAGGTAGTCGCTCATCTGCTCGGCCACCTGCAGGGCCACGTTCTCCTGCGCCTCCACGGTGGAGGCGCCCAGGTGCGGGGTGGCCACGAAGTTGGGCGCGCCGAACAGGGGGTTCTCGTTGGCGGGCTCGGTGGTGAACACGTCGAAGGCCGCGCCGCCTACCTGCCCGCTCTCCAACGCCTCGCGCAGGGCGGCCTCGTCGACGAGGCCGCCGCGGGCGCAGTTGACGATCAGCACGCCGCGCCTGGTCTTCGCGAGCGCGTCGCGGGAGAGGATGTTGCGCGTCTTGTCGGTCAGCGGGGTGTGCAGGCTGAGGATGTCGGCGCGGGCGAGGAGGTCGTCGAGCTCCACCTTCTCCACGCCGGTCTCCACGGCTCGCTCGGGCGACAGGAACGGGTCGTAGGCGATCACGCGCATCTTCAGGCCCTGGGCGCGGTCGGCGACGATGGAGCCGATGTTGCCGGCGCCGATCAGCCCCAACGTCTTGGCGTAGAGCTCCACGCCCATGAAGCGGTTCTTCTCCCACTTGCCGGCTTGGGTGCTGGCGTCGGCGGCGGGAAGCTGGCGGGCGAGGGCGAAGATCATGGCCACGGCGTGCTCGGCGGTGGTGATGCTGTTGCCGAAGGGCGTGTTCATCACGACGATCCCCCTGGCGGTGGCGGCGGGGATGTTGACGTTGTCCACGCCGATGCCGGCGCGGCCGATCACCTTCAGGTTGGCGGCGGCGGCGATGACCTCAGGATCGGCCTTGGTGGCGGAGCGGACGGCCAGGCCGTCGTAGCCGCCGATGATGGCCAGGAGCTCGGGCTTGGAGAGGCCGGTCTTCACGTCGGCCTCCACGCCGCGCTGGCGGAAGATGTCCACGGCGGCGGGGGAGAGTTTGTCGGCGATGAGCACGCGGGGCATGGGTCGGGTCTCCGGGCGCGCGGCCGTTCGGGGGCGCTGCGCCGGTTGAGGTGGGTGCGGGTTCAGGCGGCCGGCGGGAGCGCGGCGAGCGTCTCGGCGCAGGCCCAGTCGAGCCAGGGCGTGAGCGCCTCCACGTCGGCGGCGTCCACCGTGGCGCCGCACCAGACGCGCAGGCCTGGGGGAGCGTCGCGGTAGCCGCCGATGTCGAAGGCGGCCCCCTCCTTCTCCAGGAGCGAGGCCAGCTTCTTGGCGAAGTCGGCCTGCGCCTCGGCCGGCAGGCGCGCCACTTCGGGCGCGACCACCTTCAGGCACACGCTGGTGTTGGAGCGCGTCTGCGGCGTCTCGGCCAGGAACTCCACCCAGGGCGTCGTCTCCACCCAGCGCTCCAGGACCGCCAGGTTGGCGTCGGCGCGGGCATGAAGGGCGCCGAGGCCGCCGAGCCCCTCGGCCCAGGCCAGGGCGTCGAGGTAGTCCTCCACGCACAGCATGGAGGGCGTGTTGATGGTGGCGCCCTCGAAGATGTCGCGGGCCAGCTTGCCGCCCTTCGTCATGCGGAACAGCTTGGGCAGGGGCCAGGGCGGGCTGTAGCCCTCCAGCCGCTCCACGGCGCGAGGTCCGAGGATCAGCACGCCGTGCGCGGCCTCGCCGCCGAGCGCCTTCTGCCAGGAGAAGGTGACGACATCGAGCTTGGACCACTCCAGCGGCTGGGCGAAGCAGGCGCTGGTGGCGTCGCAGATGGTGATCCCGGCGCGGTCGGCGGCGATGAAGCCGGCGTCCGGCACGCGCACGCCGCTTGTGGTGCCGTTCCAGGGAAAGACGAGGTCGGCGTCGCCGCGCACGCGGGCGAGGTCCGGCAGGGCGCCGTAGGGCGCGTCCAGCACCTCGGCGTCGAGCTTCAGCTGCTTGACCGCGTCGGTCGCCCAGTCCTTGCCGAAGCTCTCGAACGCCAGCAGCTGCACGGGCCGTGGGCCGAGCATGGACCACATGGCCATCTCCACCGCCCCCGTGTCCGAGGCGGGCACGATGCCGATCAGGTGGGTGTCGGGAACCTGCAGCACGGTGCGGGTGCGCGCGACCGCCTCCGCCAGCCGGGCCTTCCCGGGCTTGCCGCGGTGCGAGCGGCCGAGCACCGCGGCCTTGAGGGTGTCGGGGCTCCATCCGGGGCGCTTGGCGCAGGGGCCGGAGGAGAAGTAGGGGCGCGCCGGCAGGCGTCCGGGGCGCGCCGCGGGCGTGGCCCGGGTCGGTGTCGTCACAGCGATGTCTCCCATCCTTGCAGATGGACTGCGCCCCGTTGGGAGGGCGTGGCCCACGGACCAGGAACTCCGGTTCGACGCCGGATGCAAGCTTTGCGGGCGCGCCGTGAAACGGTCGAGCTCCGGCCGCGTTCGGTGACGGACGACGAACAGGGCCGTTCCTCCGCCGTTCATGCGCCGGGAGCGAGGGTCCGGCCGTACGCCGGGCCCTCCCGGTTCCGGCGTCGACAAGGAGAGACCTCCCGTGAAGACTCCCATCCTCGCCGGCCTGATCGCCGCGGCGGCCGCGACCGCCGCCCTGCCCGCCGCCGCCCAGGTCGTGCAGCGCCAGGACGAGCAGGCGGCGCGCATCGACCAGGGCGTGCGCTCCGGCGAACTGACGCCGGGCGAGACGCGCCACCTGGAGCGCCAGCAGGGCCGTATCGCCCGCACCGAGGCGCGCATGCGCTCGCACCACGACGGCGCGTTGACCGCCCGCGACCACGACAGGCTGGCGCGCATGCAGAACCACGCCAGCCGCTCCATCGCCCGCGAGAAGCACAACGGCCGCGTGGACTGACCCACTCCGGAACGGGGGCGTGAACGAGGCGTTCCGGCGCCGTTCACCTCCGCCCGTCCATGCCCTTCACCTCCGCAGGAGATTTGACATGACGATGAAGAAGGCCCTCGCCGCCCTGGCCGCGACCGCGGCCGTCGGCGCCCTCATGGCGGCCGGCTCGGCCTCCGCCCAGCCCTGGCGCTACGGCTACGGCCCCGCCTATGACTACAGCGGCGGCTGGCACTACCGGCCTTACGGGCCTCGCTGGGGCGAGTGGCGCCGCGGCTACTACGCCCGCTGGCACCGCTACCCCGTGCGCGTCTGCGGCCCGGCCGGCTGCTTCTGGCGCTGAGCCCCCTGACGGGCTGAGTCGAGGAGGGCCGGGAGCGTCGCTCCCGGCCCTTTCTCACGTGCGGCTCAACCGGCTTGCAGGCGCAGCCGGCTCTCCGCCACGGTGACGGCGGCGCCCGTCAGCCGCACGCGGTCGCCGGCGAGCTCGCACAGGAGGTCGCCCCCGCGGCCGGGAAAGGCCTGGTGGAAGCGCAGCGTCGTGCGGCCGAGCTTGTCCGCATAGAGCGGCGTCAGGATGCAGTGGGCCGAGCCCGTCGCCGCATCCTCCGGCACGCCGGCGCCCGGCGCGAAGAAGCGGTCCACCACGTCGACCTGCGAGCCCGGATCGGCGAGGGCCGCCACGATCACGTCGCCCCGCCCGCCGCCGGCCGCCCTGGAGATCGGGTTCAGCGCCGGGATGTCGGGCCGCAGGGCGCGCACCGCCGCTTCGTCGCGCAGCACGGCCACCAGGTAGGCGGCCGACCACACCTCCAGCGGCTCGGCGCCGAGCGCTTCGGCGAGCCCGGCGGGGACCTCGACGCGCCGCGGCGGATCGGCCGGGAAATCCATGCGGTAGCCGTCGGGGGTCTTCGCGACCGTCAGCACGCCCCTGCCCCGCGTCTGGAAGGCGAGCTCCGGAACGTCCAGCCCCAGCTCGGACAGGAGCACGTGCGAGGCCGCCAGGGTGGCGTGGCCGCACAGGGGCACCTCCACCTCCGGGGTGAACCAGCGCAGATCGAAGCGCGCCGGGTCGGGCGTGCGGACCAGGAAAGCGGTCTCCGCCTGGTTGTTCTCCTGCGCCAGCGCCTTCATCCAGCCGTCGGACGGCCAGGCGTCGAACGGCTCGACCACGCAGGCCGGGTTGCCGCGGAACGGGGCGGAGGCGAAGGCGTCGACGGTCCACTGGCGCATGGGTCAGCTCTCCTGGATGACCAGTTCCGGCCAGCGCGCCGTGGCCGAGGCGGTGACGCGTGCGAAGGCGGCGGCGTCCGACGCCCGACGGGGGTTGGAGCGGAGCGTCAGGGCGAACAGGTCGTCCAGGCCGAACGGCGCGACGATCTCGACCGCGCCGCCGGGGCCGAGCCGCGCGCCCACGGCGAAGGCGGGGCACAGGAAGCGCCCCAGGGCTTCGGCGGTGGAGCGCAGCGGCGGATACGGCGCGCCGCCGCCGAAGCGGGCGTTGAACCACAGGTGCACGCGCGCTTGGTTGCGCACCTCCGTGAGGGCGTTGAGCGGCGGCGGCAGGGCAGCGGCGACGCGCTTGATCCAAGCGTCCTCGGCGTCCCAGCCCGTGTCGGGGTCGAAGAGGCCGAGGTCGTAGTCCTTGATCCCGTGGTCCGGGTCGCGGCCGGTGAGGGCGTTCCAGGCCGTCTGGTGGACGGCGCCGGAGAACAGCAGCGGATCGGGAAGCGCCAAGCTCCGCGCGCACTCCAGCACCGTCATCACCCGCGGCGAGTCCTGGAGCAGGGCCGCCAGCCGGTCGGCGTCGCTCACGCCCGGCCGCCGACCGCTCCGCCGAAGCCGCCCGCCTCCTGCAGCCGGGCGGGGCCGCCGGGCCGCATGGGCCAGCCGTGGTCGACGGGGCCGTGGCCGGAGCCGAGGTGCGGGGCGCGGCGGATCGCCTCCAAGAGGTAGTCGCGGGCGCGGGCGACGGAACGCTCCAGGCCCAGCCCCTGCGCGAGGCCGCAGGCGATCCCGCTCGCCAGGGTGCAGCCGGTGCCGTGGGTGTTGCGGCTGCGGATGCGGCCGCTCTCGAAGCGGGTGACGCCGACGGGGGTCATCAGGAGGTCGACGACCCGGTCGCCCGGCAGGTGGCCGCCCTTCACCAGCACCGCCTGCGCGCCGAGCCTGAGCAGCGCCTCGCCCGCGGCGCGCTGGCCCGCCTCGTCGGCGACGGGCACGCCGGTGAGCGCCTCCGCCTCCGGGGCGTTGGGCGTCAGCAGGGCGGCGCGGGGGATCAGAAGGCCGCGCAGGGCCTCGACCGCCTCGGAGGGCAGCAGGCGGTCGCCGCTGGTGGCGACCATGACGGGGTCGACCACGGCCGGTCGGCCGGCCTCGTCGATCAGGGCCGCCATGCGCGCGATCAGGGCGGCGTCGCCCAGCATCCCCGTCTTGACCGCGTCGGCGCCGATGTCGTCCAGCACGGCGCGGGCCTGCGCCTCGACCAGCTCCGCGGGCAGCGGGTGCACAGCCTGGACGCCCAGGGTGTTCTGCACGGTGACCGCCGTCACGGCCGTCGAGGCGTGGCCGCCCAGCGCGGTGACCGTCTTCACGTCGGCCTGCAGCCCCGCCCCGCCGCCCGAGTCCGAACCGGCGATCACCAGGACGCGGCCGAGGTGCTCGTGCACGTCAGACCACCTGGAGGCCGGCGTCGGCGATGAACTCACCCAAGCGCTCCACGGGCATGACCTCGCTGGCGGCGCCGTGCTCCATGTGGACGAACTTGTTGCACAGCTGGCGGACCAGCGTCGGGTTGTGCGTGGCCAGCACCAGGATGTGCGAGCGCTCCACCAGGCCGGTCAGCCGCTCCTGCGCCTGGGCGGTGAAGCCGGCGTCGCCGACGGCGATCCACTCGTCCATCAGGAGAACGTCGGCGTCGACGGAGGTGGCCGCCGCGAAGGCCAGGCGCGCCATCATGCCGGCCGAGTAGGTCTTCACCGGCAGCGCGAGAAAGGCGCCCAGGCCGGAGAACTCGCTGATGGCCTCCTCCTTCTCGGCGATCTGCTTGCGCGTCAGGCCGGCCACCAGCCCGCGCAGGCGGATGTTCTCGTAGCCGGTGGCCGAGGGGTCGATGCCCAGCGCCAGGTCGAGCAGCGAGGCGAGGCGCCCCTCCACCGCCACCTGCCCCTCGTCGGGCGCGTAGACGCCGGCGAGGGCGCGCAGCAGCGTGGTCTTGCCGGCGCCGTTGCCGCCCACCAGCGCCAGCCGGTCGCCGGGACGCAGGCTGAAGCTCACGTCGGTCAGCGCCTGCACGACGGTGACGCCCGCGCCCGCCTGAACGCCCAGGCGCCCTCCGACCGCCAGGCGGGCGAAATGCTTCTTCATCGACCGGCTGTCCGCCCCGTAGACCGGGAAGCGGATCGTCAGGCCGTGGACGTCGACCGCCGCGCTCACAGGTAGTGCACCACGCGCCGGCGCGTGCCCGCGAACAGCAGCAGCGCCCCCACCCAGCCGGCGGCGGCCATGCCCGCGCAGACCCACCAGCTGTTGGTCGGCGCAATCTCGCCCAGGATCGGCCGGCGGGTGATCTCCAGCAGGTGGTAGAGCGGGTTGGCCGTGAGGATGAAGCGCTTGTTGGCGATCGCTTCCGGCCGGTAGAACACGGGCGTCAGGAAGATCAGGATCTGCAGCAGGGCGCCGATGATCTGCGGCACGTCGCGGAAGCGTGTCGAGATCACGGACACAATGACCATCACCCAGCCGAGGTTGGCGAGCAGCAGAAGCATCCCGGCCAGCGCGAACAGCGGTTCCGAGCGGCGCCAGATGCCGAAGTAGACCAGCACGCCCACCACCACCACCAGCTGGTGGCCCAGCACGATCAGGTTCCTGGCCATGGCCCTGAACAGGAAGGTGAACATGGGCAGCGCCGTCTGCTTGATGATGCCGGCGGAGCTGACGAAGGTCTCGCATCCTTCCATCACGCACGTGGAGACGAACGTCCACAGGACGATGCCGACGCCCAGCCAGGGTATCTGCGTCTCGGGCTTCACGTTGAACAGCTGGGCGTAGACCGTGCCGACGGCGATGACGAACACGGCGGTGGTGCCCGTGATCCAGAACGGGCCGATGATGGAGCCGCGGTAGCGCGCCGCGATGTCGTGCACCGCCAGCGCCCACCACAGGCGGGGCCGGGCGACGGCGGTCGCGAAGTCGTGGAGGCCGTCGGCCAGGTCGCCCGCGAAACCCTTGCGGCGGCTGACGACGACGCGCGGGATGCTCATGCGGACTCTACCGGCGGTCGAGGCGCGGGGGAGTAGCAAGCCCCTCCCTCGCTGTCATCCCAGGCGGGCGCCCGAGCCGGGAGGCCTGGGCGGCCTCCCCTGCGCGCCGGCCGGGATGACGGTATAGAGCGGCATGGCCGAGCCGCTCCCCTTCGCCAGCCCTTACCGCCACGGCTTCGTGCGCGTGGGGGTCTGCACGCCGCGCTCGCGCCCGGCCGACCCCGCCGCCAACACCGACGCCGTCCTGGCGCTGGCCCGCGAGGGGCACGCGGCGGGATGCGCCGTGCTCGTCTTCCCCGAGCTTGGGATCAGCGGCTATGCGATCGACGACCTGCACGGGCAGGCGGCCCTGCTGGACCGCGTGGAGGCGGAGCTGGCGCGCATCGTGGAGGCGTCCCGGGGGCTCCTGCCCGTGCTGGCCCTCGGCGCGGGGCTGCGCCACGGCGGCCGGCTGTTCAACTGCGCGGTGGCCGTGCAGGGCGGGCGCGTGCTGGGCGTCGTCCCCAAGACCTTCCTGCCCAACTACCGCGAGTTCTACGAGCGGCGCTGGTTCGCCTCCGGCCAGGGCGTGGCCGGCCGCACGACGCGCCTCGCCGGCCAGGACGCGCCGTTCGGGACGGACCTGGTCTTCGCCGCCGAGGGGCCGTCGCCCTTCACCTTCCACATGGAGGTCTGCGAGGACGTGTGGGTGCCCGAGCCGCCCAGCGGCAAGGGGGCGCTGGCCGGGGCGGAGCTGCTGCTCAACCTTTCGGCCTCCAACGTCACGCTGGGCAAGGCGGAGGTGCGCCGCCAGCTCATGGGCGCGCAGTCGGCGCGGTGCCTGGCGGCTTACGCCTACAGCGCGGCGGGGCCTGGGGAGTCGACCACCGACCTCGCCTGGGACGGCCACGCCGCCGTCTACGAGTTGGGCGGGAAGCTGGCCGAGGCCGCGCGCTTCCCGACGGACAGCGTGCTGCGGGTGGCCGACGTGGACGTGGACCGCATCCGCCAGGAGCGCCTGCGCACCGGCTCCTGGGGCGACGGCGCGGAGCCCGCCCGACGTGACGCCCCGCCCTTCCGCACGGTGCGTTTCGCCTGGGAGCCGCCGGCCGGCCCGCTTGCGCTGAAGCGCGAGGTCGCCCGCTTCCCCTACGTGCCGGACGACGCCGGCCGGCTGGCGGAGACCTGCTGGGAGGCGTGGAACATCCAGGTGCAGGGCTTGGTCGAGCGGCTGCGCGCCACCGGCCTGCGCAAGCTGGTGATCGGCGTCTCCGGCGGCCTGGATTCGACGGAGGCGCTGATCGTCTGCTGCAAGGCGGCCGACCTGCTGGGCCTGCCGCGCACGCACGTGCTGGCCTACACCCTGCCCGGCTTCGCCACGGGCGACGCGTCCAGGGGCCACGCCTGGGCGCTGATGCGGGCGCTGGGCGTCTCAGGCGTCGAGATCGACATCCGCCCCGCGGCCGAGCAGTTGCTGCGCGATCTCGGCCACCCCTACGGCCGCGGCGAGCCGGTCTACGACGTCACCTTCGAGAACGTGCAGGCGGGGCTGCGCACCGACTACCTGTTCCGCCTCGCCGGCCAGAACGGCGCCCTGGTGGTCGGCACCGGCGACCTGAGCGAGCTGGCGCTGGGCTGGTGCACCTACGGCGTCGGCGACCAGATGAGCCACTACAACCCCAACGGCTCGGTCTCCAAGACGCTGATCCAGCACCTGATCCGCTTCGCCGCCGACGGCGGCGAGTTCCCGGAGGCCGCCGAAACCCTGCGCGGGATCCTGGCCAGCGAGATCAGCCCCGAGCTCGTGCCCGCCGGCGAAGGGCAGGCCGGCCCGCAGTCCACCCAGGCGGTGGTCGGCCCCTACCCGCTGCAGGACTTCACCCTGTTCCACCTGACCCGCTACGGCACGGCGCCCTCCAAGATCGCCTACCTGGCCTGGAGCGCCTGGGGCGACGCCGCCCGCGGCGGCTGGCCCGCCGGCGTGCCCGCCGCCGACCGGAGGGCCTACGCCCTGCCGGAGATCCGCACGTGGATGGAGCTGTTCCTGCGCCGCTTTTTCGCCAACCAGTTCAAGCGCTCGGCCCTGCCGAACGGGCCGAAGATCAGCTCCGGCGGCTCGCTCTCGCCCCGCGGCGACTGGCGCATGCCTTCCGACGCGCCCGCCGCGGCGTGGCTGGACGAGCTTGCGGCGAACACCCCGCCCGACGACCCCGGCCCGCCGCCCTGAGCCGCAAACCTCAGGCGGCCTCTCGCCGGAAGCGCGGGTCGCGCAGGAGCACGCCGCCCTCGCCGGAGAAGGCGGGCGGCGTCGCCAGCCGCTCGTCGGCCCCCACCACCAGACAGCCGTCGATGGTGAGCGTGCGCTCCAGCCGGGCGAGCGTCGCCGCCGCCGCGTCCGGCGTGAAGCCGGACAGCACGTTGCGGCACAGCACCATGTCGAACGGCCCGATCCGCGACAGGTCGCTCACGAGGTTCACCTGCGCCCAGCGGATCATGCCGCGCAGCTTGGAGCTGGCGCGCCACATGTCGTCCGCCTTCTCGAAGTGCGGCAGCAGCAGGCGGATCGGCAGGCCGCGCTGCACCTCGAAATGGCTGAACAGGCCGGTCTTGGCCTTCTGCAGCGCGCGTTCCGACAGGTCGGAGGCGAACAGCTCCATCATCGGCGCGTCGGGCCGGGAGGCGGCGAGCAGGGCCAGGGAGTAGATCTCCTGCCCCGTGGCGCAGCCCGCGGACCACACGCGCAGCGGCCGGCCCTCCCGGCGTGCGGCCAGGGTCGGCAGCACCTCGTTGAACAGGCGGTCGAACACGGCGCGGTCGCGGAAAAAGCGGGTCTCGCCGGCGGCCAGGGCCTCCACCGCCGTGCGGACGAGGTCGGGGTCGCCGTCGCGGCGCAGGCGGGCGACCAGGGCCTCGACCGAGGGCTCGCCGACGCGTCGCGCCACGGGCTGCAGCTTGGCGTCGGCGAAGGCCATGCGGTCGGCGCGCAGCAGCAGGCCCGCGTGACGGCGCCCCAGGTCGGCGAGGAGGTCGAAGTCCTCCGGCGTCACAGCAGCCCCGCCTCCGTGAACTTGGCGGCGACGATGTCGCTGTCGAAGGGCTTCATGATGTACTCGTCGGCCCCGTCCTCCAGGGCCGCGGCGATCTGGTCGGGCTCGTCGTGGGCGCTGCAGAAGATCACCACGGGCGCGTCGCCGCCGGGCTCGGCGCGCAGGGCGCGCAGGAACTCGCGGCCGTCCATCACGGGCATGGACCAGTCGAGCAGCACCGCGTCCGGCATCTGGGCGCGGCAGAGCGCCAGCGCCTCCAGCCCGTCGCCCGCCTCCAGGGCGTCGAAGGCGAGCGCCTCCAGGATGCGCGCAGCCACCTTGCGCACCACGCGGCTGTCGTCGACCACGAGGCACGTCCTCATGCGGCGACTCGCAGGATCGCGGAAAGGCGGAGCATGGACGGCGGGGGTCTCACGTGCGGTCCCGACCCTGCCGCGCACCGGTTAAGGAGCCGTGCAGCCGCCCGCGCCCGCGGCGCCCGCGAGCGTGGTGTCAGGCCGGCGCGCGAGCCCTCAGCACGATGCGCTCGGGCGAGGCGTGCGCCTCCACCCGGCCGCCCGAGGCGGTGAGGAAGGCGTGCAGGTAGAAGGCCTGCACCCAGGCCCCGTGCAGCAGGCCGGGCCCCAGAGCCTCGCCCCGCAGGCCCTGCGCCACCTCTTCGCGCAGCCGTGGGCGGGGGCCGGCGCACTCGGCGGCGATGAGCACCTCGCCACCCCCCTCCTCCTGCGCGGTCAGCCGCACCTGGCCGCCCGTGGCCACCGCCCCGGCGCCGAGCTGGGCGAGGTTCAGCAGGGTGCGCGCGGCGGGCTTGCTCAGCACGGGCGCGTCCACAGCCCAGTCCAGGGTCGGACGCAGGGACGAGAACACCCCCTCCGTCAGCTTGCGCAGCTCGTCGCTCCGGAAGCTCTCGGCCGCCGAGGAGGAGCCGAACGCGACGCGCGCGAACGCCAGCACCGCCACCAGCTTGCGCGCGGAGGCGCTGATCAGGCCGAGGGCGTCGTCCTTCATGTCGGCCGCGGAGGTGTCCTCCAGGAGGTCGACCCCCGAGACGATGGCGGAGGCGGGGCTGATCAGGTCGTGGCAGAGCCGCGCGGCGAGGCTCGCGGCCAGCTCCGCGTCCGCCCCGGGCGAGGCGGCGGGCGCCCCGGCGCGGTCGTCGGGGAGGGGGGCGTGGAGGTCGGTCATGGCGGTCCGGCGCGGAGGTCGCCCGCCTTATGCCACGGGCCTGCGGCCCCGCTCCATGCCCGTGCGGGAGTCCGATGTGATTCGGCGAGGTTTGGCGAGACCTTCACGATCTGTTAAGACGCTGCGCTCCGGCGGCGGCTGCAGGCGCGTCCGCCCCGCCCGGCCCGCGCGGCCGCCCGTGACCCATCGCCGGTTCCCGACGCCGCTGCGCGGCGCTCCGCCCGCGAGCTTCCCCGTCGCCCCTTGTCCGCCCCCTCGCCCGCCCTCGCCCGCATCCCCGTTCCCGCCCCCGCGCCCTCCCGCTACGCACCGGCCATCCTGGGCTGCGCGGCGGTGCTGGCCGCGGCGGGAGCGGGGCTGGCGGCCGCGCTGGCCGGGTCGGGCGCGCCCGACGCACGCGCGCTGGACCGCCT